>NZ_JBSFTP010000072.1:0-38719 GCF_053591315.1 Streptomyces sp. NPDC003042 | reverse complement strand
GTCATCCGCCTCGAACACGGACAACCCATCCGCTTCGGCGCCGACCACACCAAGGGCGTCGTCCGCGACCAGCGGACCGGAGACCTCGAAGTCGTGACCGTCACCCCCGACAACGAGCACCGCATCCTCGTCCACGACGCCCACGCGGCCAGCCCCACCACCGCCTTCGCCCTCTCCCGCCTCGCCGACCCCGACACCCTCCACCACACCCCCATCGGCGTCTTCCGCAGCACCGAACGCCCCGTCTACGACACCCTCATGGCCGACCAGCTCGACACCGCCGTCGAACAACACGGCAAGGGCGATCTCAGCACCCTCCTGCACGGCACCGACACCTGGACCGTCACCCGCTGAGGAGCCCCCGATGTCCACCACCGCCATCGGCGCCCTCGCGCACGGGAGCGACCCGGCGGCCCGCCCCCCTCAGGGCGTGCCACCGGGTCGCTCCCGTTCCGCTCGTCGCCGCGCTCGCGGCGGTCAGTCGGTGCCGCGGAAGATGTGGCGTTCGGGCGCCTCGCGCTCCTCGCCGGCCAGCAGCGCGGGGCGTACCGGCCGGACCCGCCGACGGGCCGCGTTGTCCTTGCCACCCTGCTCGGTCCGGTGCCGGAGGTCGTTCCTCATGACGTTCTCCTCTGCGTTCGGTCGGATCTTCACACGTGCGTACGGGGCCGGTGCGCGGCCGGGTGCCGGGCGTGGAGCCCGTCGTCGGGCGGGCCGTCGGGCTGCGGCCGGCGCGGCCCCGGCACGGTCCGCTTCCCGGCCGGCGCGGCGTCCAGCGCCAGCAGCCGCTCCTCCAGGAACCCGAGCGCCCGTAGGTGGTACGTACGGGCGGCCCAGCCGAGGCTGATGTTGTGCCCCGCGTCCGGCAGCCGTTCGACCCGCACCGTGGGGGCCGCCAGCGGCCGGGTCAGTGCGGCGACGGCGTCCTCGTCGAAGTGCCACCACTGCTCCTGTTCGGCGAAGGTGAACCGGACCGGCACCCGTACGCGCGCGGCGATGTCCGGGTACAGCTCGGGCCATTGCGGGCCCTCCCGCGCCTCGCCGGCCGGCACCGGGGACACCAGGGCGCGGCCGAGCCGGAAGGCGTCCGGCGGATACAGCCGCAGGGCGCCCCAGTGCCGGCGCCAGTCGCCGTGGCCGTCGCGGCCCGGCAACTGGTGCGGGGCGACGGCGAGCCGGTTGCCCAGTCCCGAGATGTCCAGGCCCAGCAGCCGGTCGCCGTCCCGGGCGACGGCCGCGGCGGCCAGCGCGAGTTTGCCGCCGTTGGAGTGGGCGACGAGGAAGAAGCCCCCGCCGGTGGGACGGCAGGCGGCGAAGTCGGCGAGTGCGGCGTGCAGGGTCGCCGCCTGGTCCGCCACGCACTGCCCCTGCGGCAGGTGCGTGGCCGACAGGCCGTATCCGGGCCGGTCCACGGACAGCACGGTGTACCCGAGTGCGGCGCCCAGCTCCAGCAGCGAGAGGCCGGGGCGGGCCCGGCTGTCGAAGTAGCCGGCGCTCATCCCTCCGCCGTGCACGGCCACCACGACGGCGCGCGGCGGCAGCGAGCGCGGCTCGGCGAGCAGCGCCGAGATCGGGATGCCACCGGCGTCGAGCGTGATGGCGCGAACCTCTGGAGCGCCGGGGCGCGACGGCTCTGACATGTGATCAGTACTCCTGGCGGGGCCGCGGCCGTAGGGGCCGCGCCGGCCGTGCGGGCAGCAGGGGCCGCCGCAGCGACCAGGCGATCCGACGGCACAGCAGCGTGTGGATGGGAGTGTGCGTGCCGCCGGACATCAGATGCTGTCCGGGTCGGCCGTCGAAGCCGGCCGACGCGTGGTCCGCGTGGCGGCGATCAGCGTCATGTGGCCGCTCCGCCGGCGCGTCGGCCGGTTCGTCCGGGTCCGGGGAACAAATCCTTCTCGATGCGGATGAGTTCGGTCATGTCGTCATCTCCCTCGGTCGTCTTCTTCGAAATCCGGCCTGCCTGGCCCACCTGGCCTACCTGGCCTACTTGACCTCGAAGATCTTCCAGTGGCCGCGCTTGATGAAGATCGTTCCTTCCTTGGCGTCGACGAAGAAGTCGACGACCGCGTAGCGGCCCGGCCGCAGGGTGAGCTCCAGCAGCGAGCTCTGGCCGGAGTTCATCGGCAGACCACCGGTGCCCTGTGCGAGGTCCAGGGCGCCGGAGTGGTCCGGGAACTGGCCGTTGTCGCTGAACTCGTCGATGTAGGCCTTGAGGTCTTCCTCCGTGACGTCGTCCTCCAGGCGGAAGAAGATCGCCTCGATGTTCTGGTCCGTCGGCATGGCGTTGCGGAACAGGATCGGCCGCCCGGCCTTCACCTGGCCCTCCAGGTCCCAGTGCGGCTGACCCTCCACCATGCGGCCCGTGAGCACCGCCGAGGGGGCGGGCGCCGGAGCGGTGACAACGGGGCCGGAGACGCTCAGGACGCCGTGGCGCGGGTTCGCGTCGCGGATGCTCTGGTAGTCGAAGTACCAGTACGTGCCGGGCTCCAGGACCTTGGTGAAGGAGGCCGGCAGGTTCGGGTGGATCACCGTGCCGCCGATGATCTCGGCCCGCTCGCGCAGCTCGGCGCTGCCCTCGATGATGTCCGGACCGGTGTGGTTGATGATCTTCAGCAGCGAGGAGCGGAACTCCTCGAAGGTCACGCCCGGCTTCGGGCGGACCAGCGACACCCAGCCCGACTTCGGGTCGGTGGTGGTCACCCGGAAGGTGGTGATGCCGGGACGCGCGGTGGCCGGTACCTGAAGGCGCTCGGCCGAGGAACTGATGTCCAGCACCTGGCGCCGGGCGGCCGCCTCCTCGACGGCCGGGGTCCGCGGGACCACCTCCTGGGCGGCGGCGGGGGCGATGCCCGTGGTCGCGGCCAGCGCGAGCAGCAGGCCGAACGCCGCGACGCCCCGGGACGGGCGCGTGGACTTCGTACGCATGGGGTTCTCCAGAGGAATCGAGATCACGGGGCAGGGGGATCGGAAGCGAAGGGGAAGGGGAAGGGGGGAGTTCAGCCGCCGGCCGCGGCCGGCAGGGCCGCGAAGGCGCGGTGGAAGTGCTCGTCGGGCAGCGCGCCGGTCACCGTGGACCCGCCGTCGAAGCGGAACACCGGGACGGACCGGATGCCCAGGGCCCGCACCCGGGCCAGCTCGGCGGCCAGCGCCCCGGCCTCCACCGGATCGGGCCGTACGCCGGCCTCGGCGGCGAGCCGGCTGAGCACGGCGGGATCGCCGATGTTCAGCCCGTCCGTCAGGTAGGCCCGGAACAGGCGCTCGGCCATCGGCTCCGCCCGCCCTTGGGCCGCCGCGCCGGCCAGCAGCCGGTGCGCCTCGAAGGTGTTCACGTGCACGGCCCGCGCGAAGTCGAGCTCCAGGCCGTCCCGGGCGCCGGTGGCGGCCATCGCGGCGGTCGCCTCCCGTGCCGCCTCCGCGCTGCCGAAGAAGCGGAGGTGCACGTCCGCCAGGGGGCGGCCCTCCCGCGGGGCGTCCGGCGACACCTGGAAGGGGAGGAACACCACGTCGACCCGGCCGCCCGCCGCGCGGTGGCGGCGGGCGGCCCGCGCGAAGCGGGTGTAGCCGATGTAGGAGTGGACGCAGGTGAGATCGAGCGCGATCTCGACCCGCACGGCGGCCCCGCCGACGGCCGTGTCGGGACCCGTGTTCGGGCCCGTGTCCGGATGCCTGTCCTGGTTCGTGTCCATGGGCGTGCGGTCCCTTCAGCCGGTGACGGGCTCGACGGTCCGTACGGTCAGCCGGGCGAACCGCCAGCCCCCGGCGGTGCGCACCGCGTGGGCCTCGTAGTGGCCGATGACGTCCAGGTCGGCGGCGTGCGTGACGATCTGGTGGACCGTCACCACCGCGCGGTCGCCGTCCAGCTCGATGGCGTACTGCGCGTTGACCTCCTGCACCGCGCCCCAGGAGCCGCGTGCCCGCTCGTGGAAGGCGTCCAGACCCTCGGCGTCGCGTTCGGTGCCGTCCGGGTAGCCGATCCGGACGTCCTCGGTGAAGACGTCCTCGCTCCGCGCCCGACCGGAGCCGTCGCGGCCGATCGACTCCAGCGCCAGCAGGTGCCGGTCCATCAGCTCCCGGACGGCGCGGTGATCGGCGCCCTGCGGGTCGGCGGCGTCGTCGTCGGCGCCGTCCGCGGCGGCGGGCTGCCGGCGTCCCGCGACGCGGCGGCTGCCCAGCCAGTAGGCCACCGCGACGAGCAGCGCCGCCCCGGCGACGACCCCGAAGGTGGGCTGGATGCCCAGCGAGCCGACCACCGGCTGGGTCACGATCGGCGCCAGGAACTGCCCGAGGAACAGCGCGGTGGTCAGCAGGCCCGCGTACCGGGCCCGCACCTGCGCGGGCGCCTCGGCCAGCACCCAGTTGTTCAGGTTCGGCATCAGGAAGCCGAGACCGGTGCCCATGACCAGCAGGGCCACCACCAGCACCGCCACATTGGGGGCCAGCGCCAGGATCAGGTAGCCGATTCCGATGCAGAGGAAGGACAGCGCGGCGAGGCTGTACTCACCGGCGAGCCGCCGGAAGAACGCGAACCGCATCGCCACCATGCCGGTGGTGAAGGTCTGCACCGCCATCACCGCCCCGGAGACCACCGAGGCGGCCTTGAAGTGGTCCTCCACCAGGAAGGGGACCTGGACCGGCACGGAGTAGAAGGCGACCTGACCCAGCATCATCGCGGCCAGCGCCGCCAGGATGCCCGCCGGCACCCTCGCCTTCGGCCCCGCGCTCGCGCCCTTGCCCGAGGCGACGGACGCCGGGGCGGCCGTGCGGCCCTTCGGGAGGAAGGCCAGTGCCGGGATGATCAGCAGCGCACCGAGCAGGTAGATCAGGAACACCACCCGCCAGTCCAGGCCCGCCAGCGCGCCGCCGCCGAGCAGCAGCACCACACCGCCGAACGAGCCCGCCGCCGCCTGCCGGCCCAGCAGGCGCTGGCGGTCGGCGCCCTCGTACAGGTCCGCGATCATGGCGATGCTGCTCGTCATGATCAGCGAGACGCCGATGCCGAGCACCGCGCGTCCGACCAGCATGCTGATGAGGTCGGGGAGGTACGCGCCGGAGCTGCCGCCCACGCCGAACGCGATCATGCCGGTGACCAGCGCGCGCTTGCGGCCGAGCCGCTCCACGACATAGCCGGCGACCGGCGAGAACAGCACGATCGCCAGCGCGTGCGTGGTCGTGATCATGCGCGCGAGCAGGTCCGCGTTGGGGGTGTCCGCGAACGCCTCGCGGATGCCCGGGATCGCGGGCGCCACGGTCGCGCCCGCCATGATGGTCAGGGTGCCGGCCAGGACGAGGGTGGCCGCCTGGCCGCGCCCCGCGGGTCGGGTCGACGGGGAAGTCGTCATCATGCCTCTCCTCGGGGGGCGGTGGGGCGGCGGCCGGAGGCGGAGAAGAGCAGCGTCGTCACGTCCCGCGCCCGCGGGTCGTCGAGGTTGGCGACGAAGGCCGCCAGGTCCTCGGCGCTGACCAGGCCCCGTTCCACGAGCCCGGAACCCTGGAGCTTCATCCGCAGCCGCATCAGTTCGTTGTCGACGGCGTGCTGGCCCGGACCCAGCGGAGTCACCCGCAGGTCCACCGCTTCCAGGCCGGCCCGCGCCAGGGTCGCCGGGAGGCGCCGGCCCCAGTGCATGTCGGCCCCGGCGGCCTCCCAGCCCTTGAGGTACGCGCCGACCAGCGAGCGGCCCGCATCGGTGGCGCAGTGCTCGCTGGGCAGGAAGTAGAAGTCCTCCACCACCAGCCGGCCGCCCGGGGTCAGCCACCCGACCGCGCGGCGCAGCACCTCCTCGGGCCGCTCCAGGTGCTCGAAGAACGCCCGGGCGAAGATCAGGTCGAAGGAGCCCGGCTCGAAATCGGCCTCGGCGACATCGGCCTGCCGTACGGTCAGGTTGGCGGCGCGGCCCGCGTCGAGCTTGCTGGTGTCGGTGTCGACGGCGAGCACCGAGCCGTGGTCGGCGCGCTCGGCGAGCCAGTACGCCATGGAGCCGGCGCCGGCGCCCAGTTCGAGGATCCGCGCGTCGCGGCCGATGCCGAGGCCGTCGACGATGTCGCGGCTCTGCGGGTCGTAGATCGTCTCCCAGAGCGCGTCCAGCGCGGCCTCCACCGACCGCGAGTCCGCGGCGGTGGTGTCGTCGTCTGTGATGGCAGTCATCGGGTCGCCTCTTCCATGAAGGCTCGGGGAGCCGCGTCCACCTGGGCGGCCACGGTGCACAGCAGGTACTCGGGCGGAGCCACTTCGAGCCGGGCGAGCTCCTCCTGGCCCTGGGAGATCCGCGGGTCCGCCATCCACGCCTGGTAGGCGACCTCGTTCACCCACATCGGGTAGTTGATGAAGGTGGTGCCGTCCCGGTTGAGATAGGGGGTGGCCGAGATGAACCCGGGGAAGTCGCGCTTCCACTCGCCGCTGTCGGAGAGCAGGTCCAGCACCCGGCGGGCCGACTCGTGGCCGTCCAGGTGCCGGGTCGCGATCACCACGACACCGGGCTGCTCCGTCACCTGCGGGCCCTCGACGCCGGGGGCGGGCGTGCCCGAGAAGACCGTCGCCGCCAGCACACCGGACCGCGAGCCCAGCGTGTGCAGCACCCCGCCGGCCGGGTTCTCCTGGAACGAGGTCCGGTACGCCGCCTCGGTCGTCCACTCACCGCAGTTGACGACGGTGGTGCCGTCGGCGCTCAGGTGCACGCGCGAGGAGATGAAGCCGGGTGTGTGCCGCACCCAGCCCTCCACCTCACCGGTGAGGATCGCGGTGAGTTCGGCGGCGGTCTCGGGCGTGTCCGCCCTCAGCACACCGAAGGTGACGAAGCCGACCTCCGGCCGGGGACGGCGCGCGGGTTGGGATGACATGGGGAAACTCCGTTGGTACGTAGGCCCGTAGGCCCGTCGGGGAAATCAAGCGTCGGCGCGGAAGGCCGCGGCATGCTCCTCGGCCCAGGCGCGGAAGGTGCGGGCGGGCCGGCCGGTCACGTCCTGCACGACCGTGGACCCCAGCTCAGGTTCCTTGGTGAGCATCGAGAAGTAGTCGAGCGCGCCGTCCGCGTAGGAGGGCGGCCAGCCGGAGCCGACCATGGCGGCGCGGGCGGCCTCGTGCTCCACGTCCTGCCAGCCCAGCTCCCGCCCGACGACCTCGCCGATGATGCGGACCTGCTCCTCCTGGGACAGCTCCTCGGGCCCCGTCACCAGGTACTTCTGCCCGGCGTGCGCCGTGCCCGCCTCGGTGAGCGAGGCCACGGCGACCGCCGCCACGTCGCCCTCGTGCACCGAGGTGCGCACGGCCGCGCCGTACGGGAAGTACACCGTGTCGCCGGCCTTGATCTGCGCGGCGAAGCCGAGGGCGTTGGCCTGGAAGCCGGTCGTCCGCAGGAAGGTCCACTCCAGGGTGGTCGCCTCCAGCAGCTCCTCGATGTAGGCGTGGCAGTTGTTGTCGACGCGCTCCAGCCCGATGTGCACGCCGATGGAGGAGGCGAGCACGACCCGGCGGGCCGCGGCCTCGATCTTCCGTACGACGGCGGGCGCGCTCTCCACCGAGGTGGTGAAGAACGGCCACATCAGGAACACGCCGTCGACGCCGTCCAGCGCCGCGTCCAGGCTGTCCGGGTCGCGCAGGTCCCCCTCGTAGAGTTCGGTGCCCTGCGGCAGCCGGCCGATGTTCGGGTCGTCCTTGAGTACCAGCGCCCGGACGTTGACGCCGGCCGCCAGCAGCTGGCGGACCGCGTGCGGGCCCACGTTTCCGGTGGCCGCGGTGACCAGGACGGTGTTCTTCTCCGGCATGGAAGTCTTCCCTGTGTTCGGTGGCTCGGTGTTCGGTGGCTCGGTGTTCTGCGGCGTGGTCACTGCGGGGGGTTTCCGTGCTTGCGGGCGGGCAGGTCGGCGTGTTTGGTGCGGAGCATGTCGAGGGAGCGGATGAGCATCGAGCGGGTTTGGCGGGGGTCGATGACGTCGTCGATCAGGCCTCGTTCGGCCGCGTAATAGGGGTGCATCAGCTCGTCCTTGTACTCGGCGATGCGCTCGGCGCGGACGGTCTCGGGGTCTTCGGCGGCGTTGATCTCGCGGCGGAAGACGACGTTGGCCGCGCCTTCGGCGCCCATGACGGCGATCTCGTTGGTGGGCCAGGCCAGGGCGAGGTCGGCGCCGATGGAGCGGGAGTCCATGACGATGTAGGCGCCGCCGTAGGCCTTGCGCAGGACCAGCGAGATGCGCGGGACGGTGGCGTTGCAGTAGGCGTAGAGGAGTTTCGCGCCGCGCCGGATGATGCCGTTGTGTTCCTGGTCGACGCCGGGCAGGAAGCCGGGCACGTCGACGAGGGTGACGAGGGGGATGTTGAAGGCGTCGCAGAACTGGACGAACCTCGCGGCCTTCTCGGAGGCGTCGATGTCGAGGACGCCGGCCATGGAGGCCGGCTGGTTGGCGACGATGCCGATGACGTGGCCGTCGAGGCGGGTCAGGGCGCAGACGATGTTGGTGGCCCAGGCCGCGTGGATTTCGAAGTACTCGCCGTCGTCGACGATCTCCTCGATGACCTTGCGGATGTCGTAGGCCTGTCCGGGATCGGAGGGCACGAGGTCCAGGAGGGCGTCGGTGAGCCGGTCGGGGCTGTCGCCGGAGTGTTCGACGGGGGAGCGTTCGCGGTTGTTGGCGGGCAGCAGGGAGAGCAGGTAGCGGACGTCCTCGATGCAGTGTTCCTCGTCGTCGTAGGCGAAGTGGGACACGCCGGAGACGGAGGAGTGGACGTCCGCGCCGCCGAGGCCGTTCTGGGTGATCTCCTCGCCGGTGACGGCCTTGACGACATCGGGGCCGGTGATGAACATCTGCGAGGTCTCGCGGACCATGAACACGAAGTCGGTGAGCGCCGGGGAGTAGGCGGCGCCGCCGGCGCAGGGGCCGAGCATCACCGAGATCTGCGGGATCACACCGGAGGCTCTCGTGTTGCGCTGGAAGATGCCGCCGTATCCGGCGAGCGCGGAGACGCCTTCCTGGATGCGGGCGCCGGCACCGTCGTTGAGCGAGACCAGCGGAGCGCCGGCGGCTTCGGCCAGGTCCATGATCTTGTGGATCTTCTGGGCGTGGGCCTCGCCGAGCGCGCCGCCGAAGACGCGGAAGTCGTGGGCGTAGACGAAGACGGTGCGCCCGCCGACCGTGCCCCAGCCGGTGACGACTCCGTCGCCGTGCGGCTTCTTCGCCTCCAGTCCGAACCCGCTCGCCCGGTGCCTGCGCAGCGGCTCCACCTCGTTGAACGATCCCTTGTCCAACAGCAGAGCGATCCGCTCGTGCGCGGTCAGCTTGCCCTTGGCGTGCTGACGCTCGGTGGCGGCCGGATCCGTGCCGCGCCGGGCCGCGTCCTTGATCTCGGTGAGCTCGGCGATCCGGCTCACGATCGTGCCGTCTGCTTCGGGCATCGTTTCCTCAACTCTCATACGTCGATCGAGTGGTCAGGCAGCCGAAACCGCGCGCGCCGCGGCGAAGGCGCTCACGGTCAGGCCGAGTTGGCGGGTGGTGCCGGTGGCCAGCGCCCGGGTGCGGGGCGCGATGCGGCGGCCCAGAGCGGTCAGTACCAGTCCGGGCCCCACCTCCACGAAGCGGGTGGTGCCGCGGCCGGCGAGGAGCCGTACCGTCTCCGTCCACCGCACCTCGCTGGTGAGCTGCGCGCGCAGCGCCACGACCGCCTCGGTGGCGGTGGTCACCTCGGTGCCGGTCACGCTGGAGACCAGCGGGATCCGCGGGTCGCGGAAGTCGGTGGCGACGAGCGCCCCGGTGAACTCGGCCTCGACGCCGTGCAGCAGGCTGGTGTGGAACGGTCCGCCGGTCTCGATCACCTGGACCCGTACGGCGCCCGCCGCCCGGGCCAGGCTGATCAGCCGGTCCACCGCCGCGGCCTCTCCGGACACCGCGGTCTGCCCCGGCTCGTTGTCGCCGCTGATCTCGACCACCCGGCCGGTGGCGCGGGCGGCCTCGGCGCACAGCCACCGCACCTCGGCGCGGCTCAGCCCGATGACGGCGGCCGTGGCGCTGGGCACCCGGTCGTTGGTGGTGGCCACCAGTTCGCCGCGCAGCCGCACCAGCTCCAGCGCGTCGGTCCAGTGCAGTACGCCCGCGGCCGTCAGGGCGGTGTACTCGCCCAGGCTGTGGCCCGCGACAGCGTCCGCCTCCATGCCCAGGTCGCGCAGGATCTCGAGGGTGACCAGGCTGGTCAGGAACACGGCCGGCTGGGCGACCGCCGGGTCGGCCAGCTCGGCGGCGGACCCGTACAGGCACAGCCGCGACAGGGGGATGCCGAGGACGTCGTCGGCGTCCCGGAAGTAGCGCTCGGCGATCCGCGGGCGCAGCGCGCACACGTCCCTGCCCATGCCCACGCGCTGTGAGCCCTGGCCCGGGAAAACGAAGGCGGTGCCTGTCATGTGGTCGTGCCCTTCTGGGGTCGTGGGAGGCAAGCGGGGATCAGCGAGCGGTGGCGGGCTGCGCCCGCCGCGGCCTCAGACCGCGCAGCGCGAGGAGGAAGCCGCCCAGACCGACGGCCGTGACCAGCAGCAGGGCCTGGGCGTATCCGGCCGGGTAGAGCGCGGCCACCGCCGCCGTCACCACGGCCGCGCCCAGCTGCACGGCGGTCTGGTAGAGCCCGCCGGCCGCCGCCTGCCGGTCGGCCGGCACCGCCGCGGTGGCCTGGAGGTGGAAGGCGGTGAAGGCGAGCACGAAGGCCGCCCCGACCAGCAGCATGGTCGGCAGGACATCGGTCGCGTACGAGACGTCCGCGCGCCCGTCGCGCGGATACAGGGCGTACCCGAGCGGCGCCGCCGCGGCGCCCGCCGCGATCAGCCGGGCCGGCCCGAACCGGGCGGCGATCCGGCCCGAGTACAGCGCGGTCAGCGCGAGCGGCGCGCTGGCCGGCAGGAAGGCCAGCCCCGCCTCCAGCGGACTCCAGCCGGCCCGCTGCTGGAGGTGCAGGGTGCTCACCAGAAGCAGCCCCAGGTACGAGCCGTTGAGCGCCCCGGCGCCGAGCGCGGAGCGCACCAGCGGCTCCCGGGCGAGCAGTTCGAGGCGTACCAGGGGGTGGCGTACGGTCAGCTCGACCCGTACGAACACCACCGCGAGCAGCACCGCCAGGGCGAAGGCGCCGACCGTACGCGGGCCGTACCAGCCCGCGCCGGGCACCGAGGTGACCGCGTACAGCAGGGCCAGCACCGCACCCGTCAGAGTCAGCGCGCCCAGCGCGCCGTACCCGCCCGCCGGGCGTTCGCCGGGCTCGTCGCGCGGGATCAGCTTCAGCCCGGCGGCGAAGAGCAGCAGCGCGACCGGCGCCGGGAACGCGAACGCCCAGCGCCAGCTCACCTCGCTGAGCGCCCCGGACAGCAGCAGCCCGGCCGAGAAGCCGCCCGCGCCGAAGAGCGAGTAGACGGCCACCGCCCGGCCGCGGGCTGGACCCTCGGGGAAGACGGCGGCGATGATGGCCAGTCCGGTCGGCGCGGTCAGCGCCGCGCAGAACCCCTTCACGAAGCGGCTCGCGACCAGCAGGTACGCGCTGTCCGCCAGCGCCCCGACGAGCGAGGCGACGGCGAACACGGCGAGCGCGGCGAGATAGACCCGGCGGCGGCCGAGCAGGGCGACCAGCCGGCCGCCGAAGAGGAGCAGCCCGCCGAACCCCGCCGCGAATCCGCTGACCACCCAGCTCAGCCCAGGTGCGCCCAGTCCTAGTTCGGCGCCGATCGACGGCAGGGCCACGAGCGCGACGGACACCTCCAGCGCATCGATGAGCATGTTGCCCGCGAGGACGAACAGCAGGCCCCACAGGGCGGTGGCCCTGGTGGTCGAGGTCACGGAAAGTGCCATGGTCGTGGTCCTGTCGGTCAGGTCGAGTGGGCCGGTCGGCGGATCAGCCGAGCAGGGTCCCGCCGGTGGCGTCGACGAAGGAGCCGGTGATCCAGCGGGCCTCGTCGGTGGCCAGGAAGGCCACCACGTCGGCGACGTCACCCGGCTCGCCGACCCGGTTGAAGGCGGACAGGCCGCCCATGGCCTCGACGGCCTCGGGGATGTCGAACACCGGGTTGTCGTTGCGGGTGATGCCCGGCGCCACGCTGTTGATGGTGATGTTGCGCGGGCCGAGCAGCTTCGCGAAGTGCAGCGCGAGCTGCTCGACGGCGCCCTTGGTCATCGCGTAGGCGATCTCGTCCGGGTTCGCGAAGTGGGTGAGCCCGGAGGAGATGTTGATGATGCGTCCGCCGTCGGGCATGGTCTTCAGCGCCCGCTGGATGAGGAAGAACGGCGCCTTCGCGTTGACCGAGAAGAGCCGGTCGAAGACCTCGGGCGTGGTGTCCTCGGCCTTGACGCCGCCCATCACACCGGCGTTGTTGACCAGGATGTCCAGGTCGGTGCTGCCGGTGCGCTCCCGCAGTCCCTTCTCCAGGCCCAGGAACAGCTCGTGGACGTCACCGGGCACACCCAGTTCGGCCTTGACGGTGAACGCGCGGCCGCCGTCCTTCTCGATGGAGGAGACGACCTCCGCGGCCGCCGACTCGTTGGACGTGTAGTGGACCGCGACCAGCGCGCCTTCCGCGGCCAGCCGGACGGCCGTCGCGCGCCCCATGCCGCGGCTGGAACCAGTGACCAGGGCGGTCTTGCCGTTGAGCCTGCCTGCCATGCCTGTTCTCCTTCTCTTGGCCGTCACTGCGGCTGATGTCTTCGGTTCGCCGAACCAGCGGGTCAGGGCGGTGGTGAGGGTGTCGCCCGCGCCGCTGGAACCGCTGTCGCTGTCGCCGACCCATACGACGTGTCCGTCGGGCCGCACGAGCAGGGCGCCGGTGCCCGGGTCCCGGCCGGCCGCGGAGGTCGCGACGACCGTCTGTACGAGCGGCTCCCAGGGCCTGGCCGCGGCGGCGAGGGCGTCCTGTCCGGCGCCGCCGGTCAGCAGCAGTACGCCCCGCCCCGCGCGCAGCAGGGAGGTGCTGGTGGCCGGCCCGTCGCCGGTGGTGACCTGCCAGTGCGGCAGCCGGCGGCCGAGCAGCGGATGGGCGCCCGGCCCGACGTCGTAGCGGATGTCGAGGCCCGCGACCATGCCGGCCAGGTGGGCCCGTACGTTCTCCTCGCCCACGAGCTCCGCCATGACCTGCCGGGCCGCGTCCACGTCGTCGGCGCCCAGCAGCAGCAGGGCCTGCGCCCGGATGTTGCTCAGCACCCGCGCGCCGACCGCGTGGCGCTCGTCGTGGTAGCTGTCGAGCAGCCCCTCGGGCCCGCGTTCCTGGACCTGGGCGGCCAGTTTCCAGCCGAGGTTGACGGCGTCCTGGAGCCCGAGGTTGAGGGCCTGGCCGCCGATCGGCATCTGCTGGTGGGCGGCGTCCCCGGCCAGGAAGAGCCGGAAGTCGCGGTAGGCGGTGGCCTGCCGGGAGGCGTCACCGAAGGAGTTCACCCACAGCGGCGTGCCGCCGCCGATGTCCTCCCCGGTGACGCGCTTCCAGGCGTCGGCGAGGTCGGCGAAGGACGGTGCGGCGCCCCGCGGCACCGCGCCGAACTCGTGCACCATCACCCGGGTCACTCCGTCGGGACGCCGGGCGGCGATGGCCAGTCCGCCCTCCAGCCGCTCGAAGCGGCGGTTCGGTATGTCGATGCCGGCCACGTCGGCGCGCAGCAGTTCGCGGCCCGCGTCCACGCCGGGGAAGGCGAAGCCGCCCAGCCTGCGCACCGCGCTGTTCTCACCGTCGCAGCCGACGAGGCACTTGGCCCGGAAGGACGCCGTCGTCCCGTCCGGGCGCAGCGTCCGCGCCTCGACGTGGTCCCCGGTCACGGTCAGGCCGGTCAGCTCGTGGCCGCGCCGGACGTCCGCGCCGAGGTCGTTCGCCCACTGCCCCAGCAGCTCCTCCATGCGGGTCTGCGGGACCTTCCACTGGCCCGGGTACGGGCCGGGAAGCGTGAGGTTCAGGGGGATCCCCCCGAAGTGCCCCATGACGTCCTGGGGCACCTCGCCGAGCCGCGCGAGCAGGCCGCGGCTGTCGAGGATCTCCATGGTGCGGGCGTGCAGGGTCGACGCCCGCGACTGCGTGGTCGGCGCGGTCAGCTTCTCGAGGACCACCACGTCCGCACCGGCGAGGCGCAGCTCGCCCGCGAGCATCAGCCCGACCGGTCCGGCGCCGACCACGATCACCTGGGTGTGCGTGAAGTCCCCGGTCACGGTCAGACCGCCTTGGCTTCCGCGTACGCCTTGGCGTGGCCGAGCGTGGCGCGGCTGTTGGTGCTGAGCGCGGTGCGCACGTACTCCTTGGCGTCGGCGACGGTCGCCTGTGCCCCCAGGATCCGGGCGATGTTCTCGGTGTTGATGGTGACCGTGTGCTGGGAGGACGCGGCGACGCCGTCGGCGTTGTCCGCGAAGGTCCAGTAGCCGGTGTGCAGGGTCATCAGCGCCGGCAGGGTGACCTGCTTGTAGGCGATCTTGTGGTGCGGGAAGGTCACCCGGTACGACTTGGTGGTGTGCACCGAGCCGTCCTTGGCGCGCGTGTCCATCTCCAGGGTCTGCAGGCCGGGGACGTCCTCGTCCAGGCGGACCTTGGCCACGTGCGGCAGCCGCTCCTCCCACAGACCGGCCTCGTTGATGAAGTCGTACACGTCCTTGGCGGAGCCGTCGATCTGGACCGTGTCCTCGAAGGAGAAGGTCAGGTCCTCGGCGGTGTACGCCAGTTCGATGTTCTGCTTCAGGGCGGCCAGCTCCGAGCGGGAGTTGCGGTCGACGGCCTCGTCGATCCACTCCAGGCTCTTCGGGTCGTCGTCGACGGCCCGGTAGTCGTGCAGCAGCCGGACGCGGGAGACCTCCGGGTTGACGGCCTCGATGATCCAGGTGCCGCCCATGGAGGCGATCGGGGGCGCGGAGACCTCCTGGCGGAAGGTGATCCGCAGGTTCTCGGGGTCGAGGGTGCGCCGCGAGGTCCAGCTCTTGGGCTCACCGTTGGCGGTGGCCCAGATCCGGATGCGCTCGGTGCCCTCGCCCCGCTCGACGTGGTCGACGTAGACGGTCGGCGGGAAGATCTGCGGCCAGTTCTGCACCTCGGCGATCAGCCGGTAGACGGCGGCGGGCGGCGCCGAGATCTTGATCTCGTGCTCCACCTCGCGCAGGCCGGGCTGCGACATGGTCATGCTCCTTGGAATTCGGGTTCGATGCGTCGGCGGGCGGCGGGCCGGCTCAGAAGTTGCCGAGGCCGCCGCAGACGTTGAGGGCCTGCGAGGTGATGGAGGCGGCCGTGTCCGAGGCCAGGTAGCCGACCAGGCCGGCCACCTCCTGCGGGGTGGAGTAGCGGCCGAGCGGGATCTTCGACTGGAACTTCTCCAGGATGGTGTCCTCGGAGGCGTTGTACGCGGCCGCGTAGCCCTGCCGGACGCGCTGCGCCATCGGGGTCTCGACGTATCCGGGGCAGACCGCGTTCACGGTGATGCCGGTCGGCGCCAGCTCGTTGCCGAGCGCCTTGGTGAAGCCGACCACGCCGTGCTTCGAGGCGGAGTACGGGGCGCCGAGGACGACGCCCTGCTTGCCCGCCGTCGAGGCGATGTTGATGATGCGGCCGCGGTCCTTGTGGCGCATGCCGCCGGTGTTGAGCACCGCGTGCGTCAGCCGGAAGACACTGTTCAGGTTCGTGTCGATGACGTCGTGCCACAGGCTCTCGTCGAGGTCGGCCGTGACTCCGCCGCCGCTGCGCCCGGCGTTGTTGACCAGCACGTCCACCGGGCCGAAGCGGTCGACCGCGGCCTGGACGAAGGCGATGGCGTCGTCGGTGGAACGGACGTCGAGGGTGGTGCCGTCGACCTCCAGGCCCTCGGCCTGGAGCTGCTTGACGGTTTCGGCGACGTTGTCGGCGTTGCGCGCGCCGATGAACACGCGGTGGTTCTGGCCGGCCAGGAGGCGGGCCGCGGCGAGCCCGATTCCACTCGTGCCACCTGTGACGAGGGCGACCCGCTTGTCCTGCTGCGACATGTCTCAGTACTCCAAGATCGGGAAAGAAGGAAGGTCAGGCGCTGACGAGGGCGGTGAGGTAGATGTTGATGGCCGCGACCAGCGCCCGCGGGGTGCGGTGCTCCGAGAAGACGTCGTCGTCCAGCGATATGCCGTACTCGCGTTCGATGCGGCCGCCGGTCTCCAGCAGCGCCAGCGATTCGTAGCCGAGCTCCTCCAGGTCGGTGTCGAGGATGTCGCCGTCCAGGTCGACGCCCTCGCCGGCGCCCGCGCCCTCGAGGAGGATGCGCTTGAGGTCGGTGATGGTGAACTCCTGCTTGGACATGTGGTCCCTTGCCTCTCTTCGTCGTGTCATTGCTCTGTTGCTCTGTTGCTCTGTTGCTTCGTTGTGTCGTCGTGCCGGAGCCCGCCGCCGACGGGGGGAGTGGCCGGACGGCGGGCGCGGTCTCGTGCGGCGGTCAGTGCGGGGCGCGCACCAGGACCGCCGAGTTGAAGCCGCCGACGCCGCGCGCCAGTACCAGGGCGCTGCGCAGCGAAGCGGTGCGCGGCTGCCCGACCACCAGGTCCAGGGCGTACTCGGGGGAGAGCTCCACGTTGGTGGTGGGCGGGATCAGGCCCTCGCGCATCGCGAGGACCGCCGACACCACGTCCACCGGGGCGGAACCGGAGTACAGGCGGCCGGTCATCGTCTTCGGCGCCGTCACCGGAACCCCGTTCGGCCCGAAGACCGCGATGAGCGCGTCGGCCTCCTCGCGGTCCAGCCGCGGCGTGCCGGCCGCGTCCGCGAAGACCACGTCGACGTCACCGGGCTCGGCGCCCGCGTCGGCCAGCGCCACCTCGATGGCCCGGCGCAGGCCCGGCTCTCGGCCGCTGCCCGGCTTCGGGTCGAGGGTGGCGCCGTACCCGGAGATCTCGCCGTAGATCTTCTGCGCGCCACGGGCGCGCGCCGTCTCCTCGTCCTCCAGGATCAGCAGCGCACCGCCCTCGCCCGGGACGTAGCCCGAGGCCTCCCGGTCGAAGGGCAGGTAGGCGCGCTCCGGCTCCTCGCTGGTGGACAGCCGGCCGCCGGCGATCTGCGCGACCCAGCCCCACGGGCAGATCGACGCGTCGAAACCGCCCGAGAAGATCAGCTTGCTGCCCTTGCGGATCTGCCGACGCGCCTGCGCGATCGCGTCGAGACCGCCCGCGTGGTCGCTGACGACCACACCGGAGGGGCCGCGCATCCCGTTGCGGATGGAGATCTGGCCGCTGTTGACGGCGTAGAACCAGGCGAAGGACTGGTACGCCGAGACGTACTGGCTGCCCTGGCTCCACAGGTTCTTCAGTTCGTTCTGGCCGAACTCGAAGCCGCCGGAGGTCGAGGCGGTGACGACGCCCATGTCGTACTCGGGGATGTCACCCGGCTTGACCCCGGCGTCCTCGAAGGCGCAGTCCGCGGCGACCAGCGCGAAGCGGGTCATCCGGTCGGTCTGCGGGATCAGCCGGCTCGGCAGGTGCTCCTCGACCGCGAAACCGCGGATCTCGCCGGCCAGCTTCGAGGGGTACGAGGACGGGTCGAAGCGGGTGACCCGGCCGATGGCGTTCTTGCCGACGCGGGTCGCGGCCCAGAAGTCCTCGACGCCCAGCCCGTTGGGGGTGGCCACGCCGATGCCGGTGATCACTGCCTTGGCGCTCATGACGCGCTCCTCTCAGGACGGGCCAGCACCATCGCGCTCTGGAACCCGCCGAATCCGCTGCCGACCGTCAACACCGCGTCCGTACGGTGGTCGCGTGCGACCAGCGGGACGTAGTCGAGGTCGCACTCCGGGTCCGGGGTGTGCAGGTTCGCGGTGGGCGGCACCACGTTGTGCTCCATCGCCAGCACGGACGCGGCGATCTCGATGGAACCGATCGCACCCAGCGAGTGCCCCACCATCGACTTGATGGAGCTGACCGGGGTGCGGTAGGCGTGGTCGCCGAGGCTCAGCTTGAACGCGGCCGTCTCGTGCCGGTCGTTCTGCTTGGTGCCCGAGCCGTGGGCGTTGATGTAGTCGATCGCCTCGGGGTTCATCCGCGCCTCGTCCAGGGCCACCCTGATGGCCTCGGCCATCTCGCGGCCGTCGGGGCGCAGGCCCGTCATGTGGAAGGCGTTGCAGCGGGAGGCGTAGCCGGCGATCTCCGCGTAGATGTGCGCGCCGCGCTTCCTCGCGCTCTCCAGCTCCTCCAGCACGAACACCGCGGAGCCCTCGCCCAGCACGAAGCCGTTGCGGGTGCTGTCGAACGGCCGCGAAGCGTGCTCCGGGTCGTCGTTGCGCGGCGTCGTCGCCTTGATCGCGTCGAAGCACGCCATCGTGATCGGGGAGATCGGCGCGTCCGTCGCACCGGCGATCATCACGTCGGCGGTGCCCTCGCGGATCAGCTCGACGGCGTGGCCGACCGAGTCCAGGCCCGAGGTGCAGCCGGTGGAGACCACCGTGGCCGGACCCTCGGCGCCCACCGCCCAGGCCACCTCCGCCGAGAACGAGCTCGGCACGAAGTGGTTGTACAGGTGCGCCGGAGCGTACGTGTGGTCGATCAGGTCCAACCGGCCGTCGTCGCTGACCACCCGGTACTCGTTGTCGAGCCCGGTGGTCGCGCCGACCGCGCTGCCGATGGTGACACCGGTGCGGTGCGGGTCGAAGCCCGCCAGGTCCAGGCCGCTGTCCGCGAGCGCCTCGCGGGCGGTGACCACACCGAACTGCGCGGCGCGGTCCATCCGGCGGATCTCCTGGGGCGTCAGCCCGTACTGCTCCGGGTCGAAGTCCGCCTCGGCGGCGATCTGGGAGCGGAAGGAGGAGGGGTCGAAGAAGGTGATGCCCCGGGTCGCTGTGCGGCCTTCGCTCAGCAGACTCCAGAAATTCTTGGCACCAATGCCTCCGGGTGCCAGCACACCGACACCGGTGATCACTACACGGCGGCCCACGAGCAGTGGCCTCCCATCATGTCGTCGTGACGCGGCTTCACTGCGAAGCCGTCCAGTCGTAGAAGCGCGTGGCCATTGCGTCGGCCGGGGAACGCCAGGTCTGCGGGTCGTACGCCTCGATGAACGGCTTGAGGTCCTGGCTGATCTGCACGAAGCGGGGATCCGTCTTCGCGCCCTCGATCAGCTCACCGCCGTTGTCGGTGTCGAAGTCCTGCAGGTGGAAGTACAGGCCGTTGTACGAGAACAGCTGGCGGCGCCGGGTCCCCATACGGTGCGGCATCTCGGTCTGGTCGAACTCGCCGAAGAGCTTGGCGACATCGACGCTGGACGCCACGTCCATCCGGGCCACGATCAGGGTGCTGTGCATGTCTTCTCTCTTCCGTTCTCTTCCGTGGGGTCAGCGAGCGGCTGCGGGGCTGAACAGGCGGACGAAGTCCGTGACACCGGCCGCGACCAGCGCGTCGGTCTCGAACTCCGACAGCGGCAGGGCGCCGTGGAACGAGCTCTGGACGACGCCGCCCGCGACGAGCTGGATGAAACGGCCGGCAGCGTGGTCGCTGTCGGCGATGTCGAGGAGCCCCGAGTCCGCGAGGCGCTGGAGCCGGCGCGCGAGCTCGCGCTGGGCCTGCCGCGGACCGGAGGTCTGCCACATCTCCAGCACCCCGCCCGGCAGCCGGCCGATCTCGGCGCCCAGGTGCCGGACGATGGCGAAATGTTCGTGGAAGGCCGCCAGGGGCGTCAGCCACGCCCGCCCCAGCGCGGCCAGGTCCCTCTCCAGGTCCTTCTCCGGATCCGTCACCTCGGCGAGGTGGTCCTCCGCGATGACCGTCAGCGCGGCGGCGACGGAGGCGGCGCTGTCGAGCAGGACCGTCAGGAGCAGCTGCTCCTTGTCCTTGAAGTAGTGCGCGACGGCGCCCTGCTCCAGCCCGGCCTGCCGCGCCACGGCCTCGACCGTGGTCTGCGTCCAGCCCTCGCGGGCGAACACGGTACGGGCCGCCCTGATGAGCGCGTGGCGCTCCTCGGCCGGACCGGCCTGGACCCGGGGACTCGTTGCTTGAGCTTCGGCCATGGCGGTGCTCCTCCAGTTCACGTGCCGCTCTGAGTGCTGCGTCTGTGTCTGCGTCTGCGTCTGGGCGGGGGCGCTCGCGGTCCTCAGACCGCCAGCGGCTTGCCGAACCAGCGCTCCAGGGCCATCGGCAGGTCGTGGTGGCTGCCGGGCGCGGCCCAGGCCACGTAGCCGTCGGGGCGGATCAGCACGGCCGAAGTGCCCTGGAGGCCGCTCGTCGCCGTCGGCTCCTGCGGCTCGGCGGTCACGATGTCGACGCGGTCGGCCCAGCCGGCCGCCCGGGCGCGCAGCCGCGCGTTGCCCTCGAAGTCCAGCAGCACACCGCGGGCCGAGTGCAGCAGCTCCCGGCTCGACGTGCGCCGCTGCCCGATGAGCAGCTCCACCTGCGGCATGCGCTTGCCGAGCAGCGGGTGGCCGCCGGAGCCGACGTCGTAGCTGATCTCCAGCCCGCTCACCATGGCGGCGAGATGCTTGGCGACCTCCTCGTAGGAGATGAGCTCGGTCAGCACGTCACGCAGCGGCTGCACCTCAGGGCCGCTGAGGAACAGCAGGCCCTGGGCCCGGGTGTTCATCAGCAGGCGCTTGCCGACCGCGTGGCGTTCCGTGTGGTACGTGTCCAGCAGCCCCCGCGGGGCCCAGCCGTTGACCTCGGCGGCGAGCTTCCAGCCCAGGTTCACCGCGTCCTGGATGCTCGTGTTCATGCCCTGGCCACCGGCCGGCAGGTGGATGTGCGCGGAGTCGCCCGCGAGCAGCACCCGGCCACGCCGGTACTCGGTCACCTGCCGGGTGGCGTCACCGAAGGAGCTGACCCACACGGGCTCCGCGTGCGATATGTCATCGCCCGTCAGACGCTTCCAGGCGTCGGCGACCTCCTGGAACTCCGGCGGGGTCTCGCGGCGCCGCGGCGGGGTGCCGCGCTCGCACACGATGATCCGGGTGATCCCGCCGGGCAGCGGACCGACCATCACCATGCCGCCGGGCAGCGTCTCCCCGATCATCCGGGGCTCCAGCTCGATGCCCTTGATGTCGGCGAGGAACATCTCCATCGTCGCCGCCGTACCGGGGAAGTCGAAGCCGACCGCCTTGCGCACCATGCTGCGCCCGCCGTCACACCCGACGAGCCAGCCGGCGCGCAGCGTCTGCTCGCCCTCGGGTCCGCGTACCTCGACGCTCACCCCGTCACCGTCGTCCTTGATGGACAGCACCTCGTGGCCGCGCCGCAGATCGGTGCCGACGCTGAGCGCCCACTCCTCCAGGTGCGCCTCGGTGACCGACTGCGGCACCGTCTTGGCGGCCTGCAAGGCCCCCTCCAGCACCGAGAAGTCGATGGGCAGCCCGCCGAAGTGACCGTGGTTGCTGGTCTCCACGTCACCGAACCGGGGGAGGATGCCGCGCTGGTCGAACACCTCCATCGTGCGGGCGGTGAATCCGAGGCCGCGGGACTCGCCTGTGCGCTCGGCGAGGCGCTCCAGGACGATGACACCGACTCCCGCGAGCCGCAGCTCACCGGCGAGCGTCAGCCCGGCCGGACCCGCGCCCACGACAATCACTGCAGCGTCCATGTACCTCTCCTCGACCATCTCAGGATTCCTTTCAGCGGAAAGCTGTAATGAGTCTCCGCAATGAAAGAGGAGGTCACAACGGGTTCTCCGGCAAACCTGGGTGAGATTTCGTCACGGCTTCGCGGAATCTTCAGCGGCGTGTGAAACGAATGACAGGGGAAGTAAAAGAAATGTGGTTCGGCCTGTATGCGAGCTGTTGCGGACGTCATGCCGATCCCTGCCGAGAATTTCACATCTCTCCACCGCGTCACTACCCATGCGCGAATACGGAGCCGTAGCCTCGATCTTTCATGACGGCCACTTCCACGGAAAGAGGAACCGATGACGCTCTCGACCCGCCACTCGATCCGCGCCGTCCCGATCGGAGGGTGTGTGGAGCACGCCTGTTCCGGCGCCCTGACCGCGACGGTCCACCCGGACCAGCCCCGGCTGCCCGCCGAGATCACCTGCGACGCCGCGCCGGCCCACCGCTGGTTCGGGCACGAGCGCCTGCAGCAGACGCGCAGGCTGCGCCGCCGTACGCAGGAAGGCCCCGCCCTGACGTGAGTCCGGACGGGGCCTCGGCGGGCCGCGGGGCGAAGGTGGCGGTTCAGTGCTTGATCTCGCAGATGACGGCGCCGGCCGTGATCGAGCCGCCGACCTCGGCCGCCGGCGCCACCACGGTCCCCGAACGGTGCGCGTTCAGCGGCCGCTCCCTCTTCATCGCCTCCAGTACGACGACCAGTTCGCCCTCCTGGACCTCTTGGCCCTCCTCGACCGAGACCTTGACGATGGTGCCTTCGTCGGCCGCGCGGACATGCGGGGCGTCCCGGTCCGGATCGGCGTAGACGGCTACGCTCGCGATCCCGGCATCCCGGCAGGCCCGGGCAACGCGGACAGCGATTTCGCCAGGGTTGGCGATGAGCACCTTGCGCACGATGACTCGTTTCTCCCGGCGGTCGAGCTACCCGAACCACCCTCGCCGCTGCCATCGTCAGAGATCAACTCCCTGCTGTTCAGGTTTTGGTGAACTCCTCGGCAGATTCGGCTTTGCGTTGCTCTGACCTTCATGTCAGGGCATGTCATTCTTTCGTCAATTCAGTTGGCTGAGATCGCGGTTGCGGGCAGGATAATTGCCATCTCCCTCGGATTTTGGGCATAGTCGGTTTCGTGCCGCGGAGACCGCCGGCGTTTTATCCCGGACCTCTCACCAGCGATCCTTGAGGGCCCTATGAACTCAGATGCGCGACGCCGCGCGCAGACCACCAACGCGCTGCACCCGGTCCCCCACTCCATCGCCGGTCCGGGGAACGAACTCGCGCGGTTCGAACACGCGGCGACCATGCTGCGCGAGCACCGGGGCGACGGGCACATCGCGGTCCTCGGCTGGCCCGCGACCTCGTGGACCACGAAGGGGCACTGACACCGACACGTGGAACAAGCACTGAGAAAGGACCGAACATGACGCCGGCAGCCGTATCGGGGCCCCCGACCGCACTGTTCTCCGCCGGGTACTACCAAAACCCGTACCCCACGCTGACCTGGCTGCGGGAGAACTCACCGGTCCACCGGTTCGACTTCCCGGTCGGCAACGTTCCCACCTGGATCGTGACCCGCTACGAGGACGTCAAGACCGTACTGGCCGATCCCCGGTTCAGCACCGAAGGCGCCACCTGGGGCAACGCCGAGTTCAAGGCGGCCGGCCTGGTCAGCGCCGAGGGCACCATCCTGGAGCGCGGCATCGCCGTGGTGGACCCGCCCGCGCACACCCGCCTGCGCCGCCTGGCCATGAGCACCTTCACCACCCGCCGGGTCGAGCAGTGGCGCGAGACCGTCGCCGCTCTGGTCCGCCGGACCCTCGACGACTGCGCCCGGCGCGAACGCTTCGACGTCATGGACGACTACGCGGGCGAGGTGTCCGCCGGTGTGCTCGGCGAGATCCTCGGCTTCCGCATCGAACGCCACCGGGAGCTCGCCCTGGCCCTCAACCAGGCGTTCCCCTCCGATCCCGCGCTCATCCACCAGGCCCCCGCCGCCTTCGGCCGGATCTGCGAGTACGCCGCCGAACTCGTCGAGGACAAGCGCCGCGACCCCGCCGACGACCTGACGTCGGCCATGATCCAGACCAGCGACGACGACGGCGACCGCCTCGACAGTGACGAGCTCGTCGGCATGGTCGCCGCCCTGATCATGGGCGGCAGCGACACCGTACGCGGGTTCATCGGCAACGCCGTACTGGCGCTGCTGGACTACCCGGACGAGGCAGCCCGGCTCCGTACGACCCCGGAGCTGGCCGGCCCCGCCGTGGAGGAACTGCTGCGCTACGAGGGAGCCCTGAGCACGGCGCTCTTCCGCGTCACCACCGAGGAGACGGAACTGGCAGGCGTCACGCTGCCCGCGGGCGCCCCGGTGATCGCCGGACTCCTGGCGGCCAACCGCGACCCCCGTCACTTCAGCGAGCCCGAGCGCCTCGACATCGGCCGCTCCGGGCCGCGGCACGTCGGCATGGGACACGGCCTGCACAACTGCATGGGTGCGGCACTGGCGAGGCTGGAAGGAGGGATCGCGATCCCCGCCCTGCTCCAGCGCTTCCCCGGCCTGTGCCTGGACACCCCGCGGGACGAGCTGCGCTTCATCGACAGCTGGGCGATCCGCCGGCTGGCCGCGCTGCCCGTCCGGGCGAGCGCGTAACGGCTCGCCCGAGCCACGACACGAGAGCTCACGGCAAAGGAGCCACCATGCGAGCCACCGCGCAGGTCGACCGCACGCTGTGCCTCGGCGCGGGAATGTGCGAGGTCATGGGTCCCGACCTGTTCCGACTCGAACACGACGGCATCGCCGTCGGACAGCCGGGCGAGCACCACGAGACGCAGCGCCTCGAACGGCTGCGGGACATCGCCGACTGCTGCCCGACCGGTGCCATCACCGTTGTCACGACTGATGAACAGGAGTAAGAGCTGCGCGAAGTGACGGACACGGACGTCATCGTCGTCTGAGCATTTCACCGGCGGGGCACCGCCGCCCCGATGGCCCTCGCCTGGGGCGTCACCCCGAGCGCCCTTGTCTACCTGTGGGCCCGCTCGTCCTTCACCCGCGAGGCGAAGCGGCACTGAAGCGTGGCCACGAACCGCTCGGCGTCGTCGACCCAGGGGTAGTGGCCCGCTCCCGGCTGCACGACGAGTGCGGCGTCGGGGAACAGCCCGCGCAGCTCGGCCACAGCCCGAGGCGGACTGTTCACGTCGAACTCCCCGGCGAGCAGCAGCACAGGACCCTCGAAGCCCGCGAGCGCCGCACGCGTCGCCTCCGGATCGAAGGCCCCCTCGGCCCCGAAGAGAGCGACCGCCTCCGCGTTGCCCGGCTGCCCGGCCGCATGGTGATCCCGCGCCGCGGCGTCCCACCGGCCGCAGAAGAAGGGGGTGACGGCCTCCCAGTCGTTCCCGGTGCCCTCGCCGATCGCCTCCAAGGCGGCGAACGCGGCCGCGAACCAGGGCTCGTTCTTGCGAAGCAGCGCGACCTCGCGTCGCATCTCCCCGCTGATCGCCACACCCACGGCCCGCGTACCGGGACCGACCAGGGCCAGGGCGCCGACCTTCTCCGGGTACCGGGCCGCGTACTGCACGGCGATGTTCGCACCGGCGGAGTGGGCGAGCAGGTCCACGCGGGGCAGCCCGAGGTGTTCGCGCAGCGCCTCGACGTCGTCGACGAGGCGGTCGCAGCGGTACGAGGAGGTGTCGTCGGGTATCGCGGACCCGCCGGTGCCGCGCAGGTCCAGGACGATGAGCCGGCGGTACGCGGACAGGCCGCCGAGGTCGCCGAGGTAGAGCGAGTCCGCGGGGCCTCCGGGGACGCAGAGGAGCGGTTCACCGTCCCCGACCGTGCGGTAGGCGAGCAGGGTTCCGTCAGACGCGATGAATGTGGGCATGGCGTGGATCCTGCCAGCTGCGCCCCGCTGTTCACAACCAGGTTGTACAACCAGGTTGTCGCGGTGGGGTGCCCGCATGTATAACCAGGTCATGCTTCAGAACCCCCAGGCGCTGACGGAGGAACAGGCCGCGCGCATGCTCGCCGACATGAACGCCGTCATCCGCGCGGGCGAGGAGATGCGCGCACTCCGCGCCGAAATGATCCAGCTCTTCGTGGGCTTCGGCTGGACCCAGGACACCATCGCCCGGCTCACCGACATGAGCCAGCCGGCCGTGTCCAAGCACGTGACGAAGTCCAGGAAGACCGACGCACTTCCCTCCGTGGAACTCTCCCTCGACCAGCACGACACACCCTGGCTCGAAGGACGCCTGTGGGGCCTCGCCGAGGAAATCTCCGACACCTTCCGCGAATCGGCCGCCTGTACCCGCTACTTGAGCGCCCTCGCCCGGGGCAAGAAGCGCTTCACCCCCCAGACCGTCGACGAGCTGCGCCGCCTCCTCGAACAGGACCTGACCCTGCACCGGGCCGAGCTGCCCCCCGGCCACCAGGCCGCGTACGACGAGATCGGCCGCGGCCTCGACGTCCCCTCGAAGGCGGCGGCGCCCCCCACCGCATCCCCATCCGTCCGCCGCACCCTCGCCCGCCAGATCCAGCGCGACTGCCTCAAGGCTGACACCGACCACACGTTCTCCTGACATGACGACAGAGATCTGTAGAACTTCACGGAGAACTGAATCGGCGTCTCTTGAAGTCGGCTCTCCGGTCGAAGAGGCTGGCTATTGGCTTCGGCTGACGTGTATCGGCTGATGCGAACCGCCCGCTTCCCAAGGGCACGCCTCTTTCGCGTGGAGAGAGGCTTCCGGAGCGGGCAGCGCACGGCCGATCGGCGCCGACGTAGGGGGCAGTCCGGATTCCAGAGACCGCGCACCTGACTTCCCGGCGACTGCTCCCACCGGGCCCGAATCTCGCGCGCGCCCGGCCACGCGGAATTTTGCAAAGATCGGAAAGGCTCATTATGCCCGAGAACCCCATCAAGCTCGCCGTGGTCATCGGCAGTGTGCGCGGCGGCCGATTCGGCCCGACCGTCGCCAACTGGTTTGTCGAGCAGGCGAAGAAGAGTGACGACTTCACCGTCGACCTCATCGACCTGGCCGATTTCCCGCTGCCCGTGGAGATGCCGGCGTTCGGCGAGGAGCCCGACGAAGCGACGAAGGCGGTGGCCGCCCGTCTCTCCGCCCGTCTCCACGACGCCGATGCCTTCGCCGTGGTCACCCCCGAGTACAACCACACCTTCCCCTCGTCACTGAAGAACGCCATCGACTGGTTCTTCGAGGAGTGGAGCCTCAAGCCCGTCGGCCTGGTCTCCTACGGCGGCATGGGCGGCGGCCTGCGCGCCGCCGAACACCTGCGCCAGGTGTTCGCCGAGGTCCACGCCACGACCGTGCGGGACATGCTCAGCTTCCACAACGCTTGGGGCGCCTTCGAGAAGGACGGTCAGCCGGTCAGCCCCGAAGGCAGCGAGGCAGCCGCCGTAAACCTGCTGGGGCAGGTCGGCTGGTGGGCCGAGGCCCTGCGCGAGGCCCGCACCAAGGGCATCTACAAGTTGCGCTGAACCCACGAAGCCCCGGGCGCCGGTGACCACACCGGCGCCCGGCGCTGTTTCCTGTGGCGGCGTGCGGAATCGCGTATGCCGGCAGCGCCTGTCCGGGCAGCGGAGAATCCCGCGCGGACGCCACGCACGTGGCCGGCCGCCGAATCAGGAGCCACACATGAAAGCCCCGACGAGCACCGGCCGCAGCCTCGTGCTCCCCGTCCTCATGCTCGCGTCGACCCTCACGGTCATGGCGGGGGCCGTCATCTCTCCCGTGCTGGAGGTCATCCGAGGCGACCTCGGTCTCAGCGGCACGGCCGCCGGCCTGATCCTCACCGCGCACGGCCTCTCCATCGCGATAGCCAGCCCGCTGGTCGGCTGGATGATCGACCGCCGGGGCGTGCGCACCCCGCTGGCCTGGGGACTGCTGCTGTACGGGATCGCGGGCGGCGCCGGGACGTTCACCAGCTCCTACGCGGCGCTCATCGCCACCCGCGTCGCCTTCGGCGTCGGCGCCGCCGCCGTGTTCGCGGGCACCACCGTCGCTCTCCTGTCGCTGTACACCGGGGAGCAGCGGGACCGCGTCATGGGCTGGCGCTCCACGGCCATCAGCCTCGGCGGCGTCACCTGGCCGCTGCTGGCCGGGGCCATCGGCGGCTTCTCGTGGCACGCCCCCTTCGCCATCTACTTCATCGGCATCCCGCTGAGCCTGGCCGCGCTGCTGATGCTGCCGGCCACCGGAGGCACCGCCGACAGGTCGAACGCTCCCAAGGAGCGCATCCTTCCGCTGCTCGGCCGGCGCCCCGCGCTGCTCGGCTACTACGCGCTGTTCGCCACCGCCTCGGTGCTGCTCTACGGCCTGGCCGTGTTCGTCCCCATCCGGCTCGCGGAGCTGGGCGTCGAGCAGCCGTTCCTCGTCGCCCTCGTCGGCGCCACCGTGTCGGTCGCCATGAGCCTCCTCGGCTTCGCGTACGCCAAACTGCGCGCCTCGCTCGGCTACAGCACCCTGCTGCGGCTCACAGCCGCCTCCTGGATGCTCGCCTTCGCCCTGCTCGGTCTGACCAGCCACGTCGCGCTGGTCGTCGTGGCCTCCGGCCTGTTCGGCCTCGGCATGGGCATCCTGATGCCGGCCGTCACGGTACTGATCGGCGACAGCGCGCCGCCCTCCCTGCGCGGCCGGGCCACCGCCCTGTCCGCCGCCGCCTCCTTCGCCGGGCAGTTCCTCTCCCCTCTCGTCCTCGGCCCGCTGATCGACAGCACCTCCGTACAGACGGGATACCTGGCGTCGTGCGCTCTGGCCACGCTGATGCTCCTGATCCTGCTGGCCACCCGGATCAACGATCCCTCCGCCCCGCGGGACGGCGAGGCCGAGCGGGCCGCCGGCGAACCCGTCACGGCCGAGAAGAAGTCATGAAGCGAGTCCCTGTGGGCGGCCGCTCGTCGCGTCAGTAAATGAGATGGGCCATCGTCGACAGCGGTGCGCCGGCGGTCCACACGACATGGAAATCCACCTCGGTGAACCGCCAGCCCTCGGACGTGCGTACGGCCCGGGCCTCATAAGCCCCGCCGACGTCGAAGTGAGGGCGGGCGGCCGCGGCCAAGGTGTGCAGGTGCACATGTGTGGCGAACTGGTGGGCCCGGACCACGGCCCGGTCACCGTCGATGTCGACCTGGTGGTTGGCCGTGATGTGGTGCGTCCGGTACCAGCGCGCTCTGGCCTCCCGCAGGAACGCCGCGAAACCTTGGACTCCCCTGTGGTCGCCGATGGGGAATCCGAACCGGACGTCCTCCGTGAAGACGGTGCGGAACCAGTCGTCGTCGTAGTCGCGCTCCCCGATCAGGTCGAGGGTGACGACGTACCGGTCGAACAGGTCCCTGAGCTCGGCGCGGTCGGTCAGGTCCCGCAGCCGGTCGCGCAGCGCGGCGATCTCGTCATCGGCCGATGTCATGGTGTGCTCCCGTGTCGGTCTTGGTCGTGTGCGGTGGGAAGGGTCCCGCCGGGGTCCGGACTCCGGCGGGCGTGTGCCAGCGCGCCCGCGCCAGCGCGCCCGCGCGCGGGCGCACATGAGCGCGCTGCCCGGCTGCGGGGGATGTGAGCCGGACAGCGCGCGTCTGGGGGACGCGTCAGACGGTGTTACGGCGCTTGGCGCGAGCCTCGTTCCATGGGAGGCCGCCGCTCCGAACAGCGCGACGCGTGGTGGCAGCTCGGCGAGGACCGAGCGTGGGTGATCTACCGCGCGCGGTCCGCGGCCGCAGGACGGGGGCTCCACCGGAAGGTCCGCCTCGGCCAGGCAGACGGTGTCCCCCCGAAGCCGCCGTGCTCGGTGGCCGGGTCGAAGCGGCCTTCCCGCACGCTTCCGACGCTCACTGCGGTGCGGACGGTGGCTGCGCTCATGACGTTCTCCCGAGATGCTGTGGCGCGGGGACTCATGAGGAAGATCCAACAACCTCAAGCACGGTTCAGGTCAAGCGGCGGCGACTTCCGCAAGCCGGAAATCGCGGATCCCCTGCCGGGCTCGTACGGGGACACCGCACCGGATCTTGGCTTCAAGGTTCTTCGAAGGCGAACGGAAGGGCAATGGGGGCGGCTTGAGGTCTCCGTCAAGTTCCACAACATCGGGTCCGGTTCATCGAAGACACGCCAAGCGCAGGCCAAGACCACGTCAACCCGCCCAGGCCACCCCTTGCCGTAACGCCGCGACTACTCTGGGGGAACCACGCACGTACCGGCGTTGAACTGTGCAACGCATTCGACTTGAGGGGGAATCGAATGGCGCTTCGGCCTGCCGTTGTCGATCTGCTGGAGCTCAGCCCGGCCTTCGTCCGCGACCCGTACCCGGTCTACGCCAAACTCCGCGAACAGGGACCCGTCCACCACGTGCGGACGCCGGACGACGAGGAGATATGGCTGGTCGTCGGATACGACGCCTGCCGCACCGCCTTCACCGATCCGCGACTGAGCCGGGACTGGCGCAGGTCCGGCGACATCGGCCAGATCATCAACACCGAACAGGACCACCCGGCCCTCGCCCACATGCTGATGTCCGACCCTCCGGACCACACCCGGCTGCGCCGCCTGGTCGCCCGGGAGTTCACCGCGCGCCGCATCGAGGCACTGGCCCCGCGCATCCAGCAGATCGCCGACGAACTCCTGGACGCCATGGACGCGAACGAGGAGCGGCGCGGCGACCTGGTCGACGCCTTCGCCTTCCCGCTGCCGATGACCGTCATCTGCGAACTGCTCGGCGTGCCCGCGCTGGACCGTGACGCGTTTCGCAACTGGTCCAGCGAGATGGTCGCCCGTACGAGCCCCGAGGCCCAGGCCGCCGCGTACGCCGCGATGCCCCGGTACCTGATCGGGCTCATCGAGGCCAAGCGTGCCGAACCCGGCGACGACCTGCTCAGCGCCATGATCCACGCCGTCGACGACGGCGGCGACCGGCTCTCGCCCGACGAGCTGATCGGCATGAGCATCCTGCTGCTCATCGCCGGCCACGAGACCACGGTCAACATGATCGGCAACGGTATGCGCGCCCTGTTCGCGCACCCCGACCAGCTCGCCGACCTCCGCGCGGACCTCGGCCTCCTGGACGGCGCGATCGAGGAGATGCTCCGCTACGACGGCCCGGTCGAGACCTGCACCGAGCGACTTGCCCTGGAGGACGTCGAGATGGGCGCGGTGGTGATCCCGGCCGGCTCGACCGTCCTGATCGCCATGGCCGGCGCGGACCGCGACCCGGCCCGCTTCGCGAACCCGGACCGCTTCGACATCCACCGGGACGCCCGCGGCCACATCGCCTTCGGCCACGGCCTCCACCACTGCCTGGGCGCCCCCCTGGCCCGCATGGAGGGCCGCATCGCCCTGCGCTCCCTCCTGGAGCGCTTCCCGAACCTCACTGCCGACGCCGACCCCGCACATCTGCCCTGGCTCCCCGGAATGCTCATCAGAGGCGTCCGCGAACTCCCCGTCCGCTGGTGACCTGAAGTACCGGCCGGCGGGCCTCTCAGCGGGCTTCGCGCCGCCCGTGGCCGGACTCGAGGAGGGCGATCTCCTGGTCCACGGCGCCGAGTCCCTCCTGACGGTCCATGAGGCTCAGCTGCTCTCGGTAGTGGATCAGCGAGGCGATGAGCAACCGCGCCCTCTCGGGCTCCATCTCGCACATCCGACGCGCGGCGGCCACGGCCTCGGCCCGCAGGGACAGCGCTATCTCATGCCGCTGGCCGAATTCCTGCCGGCTGTACTCGTACAACGCCTCCACCAGCCGGGGCAGATACGCCAACGGGCTCACCTGGACGAGAACCCGATAGGCGGCGACCTGCTCCCGTACGGGCAATGTCTCCGACCCGAGAAGAGCCACTCGCGCTCGCAGCACCGCGTCGTGATTGATGTTCACCATGTGATTCATGACGGCAATTCTGAAAGCCCACAGGCGCCCGAACAAGGGCATCCAACTGTGCCGTCCGTCCTACGAAAACGCCCTCTGACCTGTCATGATGAGAACGTCTTCACCTCTGTGCCTGATGGCTGACGCGCTTCGGGCGGTCAGCGGCGGGGCCTTTTTTATTGCGTACCGGTCATGCGGGCCTCGTGCTGCGAAACGAGCGCCGGTAGCTGTCAGGCGGGAGACCCCTAGTTCGGGTCGTGGTTGAACTTCGAGGTCGACCAGAAGTAGCCGAGCACCGCGAGACCCAGGCACCAGCCGATGGCGAGCCACCCGTTGTGGCCGATCTCGCTGCCGAGCAGCAGGCCCCGAAGGGTTTCGATGGCGGGAGTGAACGGCTGGTACTCGGCGATCGGCTGGAACCAGCCGGGCATGGAGTCGACCGGGGTGAAGGCGCTGGACAGGAGCGGCAGCAGGATCAGCGGCATCGCGTTGTTGCTGGCGGCCTCGGCGTTGGGGCTGATCAGGCCCATGCCGACCGCGATCCAGGTGAGCGCCATGGCGAAGAGCACGAGCAGCCCGAACGCCGCCAGCCACTCCAGAGCGGTCGCGTCCGTGGACCGGAAGCCGATGGCCACCGCGACGGCGCCCACGAGGACCACGCTCATGACCGCCTGCAGCACGCTGCCGACGACGTGCCCGACGAGCACCGAAGGGCGGTGGATCGCCATCGTGCGGAAACGGGCGATGATGCCCTCGGTCATGTCGTTGGAGACGGACACCGCGGTGCCGACCACGGTGCTGCCGATGGTCATCAGCAGCAGGCCCGGGACGACGTACGCGATGTATGCGGAGCGGTCCGGACCGCCGCCGCCGATGACCGAGCTCATCGCGTCGCCGAAGATGTAGACGAAGAGCAACAGCAACATGATCGGAGTGAGCAACAGGTTCAGGGTGAGGGACGGGTAGCGCCGCGCGTGCAGGAGGTTGCGGCGCAGCATCGTGGACGAGTCGCGCACGGCGAGGGAGAGGGAGCTCATCGGACAGCCTCCTTGGGCTGGTTCGGCTGGGCGGGCACGTTGGTGCCGGTCAGAGCGAAGAACACGTCGTCGAGGTCGGGGGTGTGCACGGTCAGCTCGTCGGCCTCGATGCCGGCGGAGTCCAGCCGGTCGAGGATGGAGCGCAGCTCGCGCTGGCTGCCGTCGCTGGGGATCTGCAGCGACAGCGCCTCGTCGTCCCGGGTCACCTCGCGCAGCGCGAGGGCGGCTCCCTGGTACGCGGCCGGGTCGGCGAAGCGCAGCCGGACATGTCCGCCGGGGATCAGCCGCTTGAGCTCCTCGGCGGTGCCCTGCGCGGCGATCTTGCCGTTGTCGAGCACGGCGATGCGGTCGGCGAGCTCGTCGGCCTCCTCCAGGTACTGGGTGGTGAGGAAGACGGTGACGCCGCCCGTGACCAGTTCGCGGATGATCTGCCACATGTTGTGGCGGCTGCGCGGGTCGAGGCCGGTGGTCGGCTCGTCGAGGAAGATGATCCGCGGGTCGCCGACCAGCGTCATGGCGATGTCCAGGCGGCGCTTCATGCCGCCGGAGTAGGTGGAGGCGGGCTTCTTCGCCGCCTCCACCAGGTCGAACCGCTCCAGCAGCTCGGCGGCGACCCGCCGCCCCTCGTCCTTGGGCAGGTGGTGCAGGTCCGCCATGAGGAGCATGTTCTCCTCGCCGGTGATCAGGCCGTCGACGGCGGAGAACTGGCCGGTGACGCCGATCGCGGCGCGCACCGCCTGGGGATCGGTGGCCAGGTCGCGGCCGCCGATGTGGATGTCGCCGGTGCCCGGGTCGGCGGAGATGAGGGTGGAGAGGATCTTCACGGCGGTGGTCTTGCCGGCGCCGTTCGGGCCGAGCAGGGAGAAGACCGTTCCTTCGGGGACGGCAAGGTCGACGCCGTCGAGCACGACCTTGTCGCCGTAGGACTTGCGCAGCCCGTTCGCCGCGATGGCCAGGTTGGACATGCTGGGTGCTCCTTCAGAGGCTGCGGGTGGTGATGTCGCCGTAGGCGGTGGTCGCGTGGATGTTCAGGCCGGCGGTGGCGCTGTCGGTGTTTTTGAGGGCGTTGTGGATCCGGCCGTAGCCGGTGCCGGCGTCCAGGGAGGCGCAGACTCCGCGGGCGGCGCCGACCGAGATGTCGCCCTGCTGGGTGCTCAGGGTGACCGTGCCGCTCACGGCCTCGGTGATGTGGACGTCGCCCCTCTGGGTGCTGATCTCCGCGGGACCGTTCAGGCGGCCGACCGAGATGTCACCGTCGAGGAGGGTGAGGCGGGCGCTCGCGGCCTCGTCGAGCTTGACCGGGCCCTGCGCGGCCTCGAAAGTGACGTCGCCGAGCCGTCCGACGCCCCGGAGCTCGGCGCCGGCCGCCTTCGCCTCGATACGCGAGCCGGCGGGCAGCTGGACGGTCACCTCGACGGATCCCGAGGGGCCGAAGTACTGGCTCCTCGCCGGCGCGGCCGTGACCCGCAGGACGCCGTCGCCGTACTCGACCCCGGTCTGCTCCGCCGCCCGCACGTCGCGGCCCTTCGAGGCGTCCGCGGGCAGGACCTCGACCGTGGTGTCGGCCCGGTCGGCGGCGATGAACCGGATGCGCCCCGCGGGGACGTCGAGGACGACCGAGACCGGGGCGGGGGTATCGAACTTCTGCATCACGCTCTCCTGCGACTCGTTGTTTCCGATGACAGAAACGCTACGTTGCATTCAAAGATCTGGCAACGCGCTCGTTGCGCAGAAGCGTCATCATCCCAGGTCAGGAGTAACTAATCGTTGCAACGGCTTTGATTTAAATGCAACAACAGCCACCCTGTCCGTTGCAATGAATGAGGAGTGAACGCTATGCTGGAGGCACCGACGACACGAAGGAGATCGCGATGCCGGGAGGCAGGCTCACCCAGCAGGAACGCCAGCAGATCGCGCTGGGGCTGGCCGACGGCCTCGCCTACGCGGAGATCGCCAGACGTCTCGACCGCCCCACCTCGACGATCACGCGTGAGGTGATGCGCAACGGCGGCCCCACCGCCTACCGCGCCGACCTGGCCCACCGCGCCACCGAACGCCGCACCCACCGGCGCAGGCAGGCCGCGCCCCGAGAGCCGCAGGCGCCGCAGGTCCACGGACGCGACGCCGAGGCCGTGCGCGAGTACGAGGAGACGTTCACAGACGTCCTCATGCAATCGGGCGTGCCCAAGATGATGGCCCGGGTGCTGGCCTGCCTCTGCACCAGCGACGCGAGCAGCCTCACCGCGTCCGAACTCGTCCAGCGCCTCCAAGTCAGCCCGGCGTCCATCTCCAAAGCGGTCGCGTTCCTCGAAAGCCAGGGCCTCGTGCGCCGGGAACGCGACGAACGCCGCCGCGAGCGCTACATCGTCGACAATGACGTCTGGTACCAGTCGATGATGGCCAGCGCCCGGTCCACCGCCCAGCTCGTCGAGACCGCACGGCAGGGCGTCGGCGTCCTCGGCCCCGGCACGCCGGCCGCCGCCCGCCTCGAGAACATCGCCCGCTTCCTCGACTTCGTCAGCGAGAGCATCGCCCGCGCCGCGGACCAGGCCCGCGAGATCCTCCACGCGAAACCCGAAACGACCTCGGACAGCACTGCCTGAGCCCGCCTCTCGCTGAGGGCTGCCGCTTTGCTCTGGCGGATCGAGGCCGGCGCCAACGGTCCGCTCTTCAGTGACCCGCTGGGAAGTGGGGGCTACTGGATTTGGTACTGCGGGCGCCGATGAGTTTTGTGGCGCCTGGCTGTCTACCTCTTTGTAAGTTCGAGAAGCCCAGCAGCCGCCCCGGAAGGGTGAGGAACATGAAGTACATGATCCAGATGAACGTGCCTGCCGACGAGTGGGACGCCATCATGTCGTCGTACTCCAAGGACGACATGGAGGCCATGTTCGCCCACATGGGCGCCCTCAACGATGACCTCACCGCCGCTGGAGAATGGGTGGAGGGGCAGGGCCTCGGCGGCCCCTCACTGGTCAAGACGGTGCGGGCCGGAAGCGACGGGCGGCCGCAGGTCACCGACGGGCCGGCCCAGGCGGGACACATCCTGGCCGGCTACTGGGTGGTCGACGTCAAGAGCGAGGAACGGGCCCTGGAGATCGCCGCACGGGCGTCGGCGTGCCCCGGCCCGGGAGGGAAGCCTGGCAGCGACCCGGTCGAAGTGCACCCGATCCCCGAGGACCCGACCCAGGCCTGAACCGAGCAGGCCGCGTCCAGCTGGGGTGTCTGACACCGGCGCGGTCCTCGACGCGACCTTGGCGTGGCCCGACCTCGTCGTGGAGATCGGCGACCGCGACGGGACCGGGGCAGCGTCTGCCGGCATCCGCTGCGCACGGGAGTGCCCCGCCCGAGATCGAGTGGCATCCCGGCGCCGGGATCCGCTGCACTGGTCCGGCCCGGGGGCGTGGCATCGCAGCCGCCATGGCGCAGTTCTGGTCCACGGCGAGCCCCCGCCGGGGGTGCCTGGCGGGGGCCGGGCGCTGCTGGCCCCGGGGGTCCCGCTCCCGACGCGCCGGCCCGCCGACTCCGTCATGCTCAACCTGATGCTGCGCCTGCTACGCACCGGCCGCCTGGTCCTGGCCGGCCCGTGCCGCCTCGGCTGGGGTGGCTGAGCTCCGACTCGGCATACGACCGACAGCATGGTCCCGATCGAAAGACAAGGCTGGATCCAGCCGACCTGCAAGATCACTCGTTCCGGGGGGAACGCCGGGAACCGGTAGGTGGCGGGGGTTGCGAGCGCTCAGCATCGGGGCATGGATCACCCCTTGTCCGCGCCGCACCCCACCTATCCCGTGCTGTTGGGCGGCGTCGCCGAGCCCGGTGACGGCTGGGTGCACTGGCCCCGCGCGAGCGCGCTGCTGGGCGAGCTGTACGAGGTCATGGCGCTCAAGGCGCGGCTCGACCACGGCCGGGCGGGCGAGGGCGATGCCGCCGATCCGCGGCTGGTCGGGCGCGTCGCGCGGTCCACCGACGCTCAGGCCCGCACTGCGCTCGCACTGGCGAGGAAGGCGCAGCCCGGCTGGGCACGGGTGCCGCTGGAGCGTCGGCTGGATTTCGTCCGTGCCTTCCACCAGGTACTGCGGGAGCGGGCCGAGGAGTTCACCGGCGTCCTGGTCACCGAGGGCCATCCGCTGACCGTGGCGCGCTGGGGGCTGGGGGCGGCGCTGGCCATCACCCACCCGGACACCCTCGACCACGCCCGGCAGGCGATGGTGTGGGAGGGCAAGCAGGCGGGCCGGCTCGTCCGGCTGGTGCGCAAGCCGGACGGGGTCGTGTGCCTGAATCCGGCGCGCAATGCCTCGCTCCTGACCGCCCTCTTCGGCGTGCTGTCCCTCGCGGCCGGAAACACCCTGATCGTCAACGCGCCGCCCGCCGCGCCGCTCGGGGTCGCCTACGGCTTCCACGAGCTGGTCGCGCCGCTGCTCGCGGAGTACGGGGCTCCGTACGGGACACTCAGCGTGCTGTGCGCGCCGTCCCGGCCGATGCTGCGGACCTGGCTGGAATCGCCGGAGTGCGACGACATCTTCTACTTCGGCTCGTCCGCCCACGGAGCTGAGCTGGCCAGGGACTGCCTGGAGCACGGCAAGAAGCCCGTCATGGAACTGGCGGGCAACGACGCGCTCGTCGTGTGGCGCGACGCCGACTTGGCGGGGGCCGTCGAGGCCGCCGTCGAGCGCTATCACGGCTCCGGGCAGCTGTGCATCGCCCCGAAGTTCGCCCTGGTCCACCCGGCGGTGGCGGACGAGTTCACCGCCCTCCTGCACCGCCGGGTCGCCGGGCTGCGCGTGGGGCCGCCCGAGGATCCGGACGTGGTGCTGAGCCCGGTCGTCAAGCGCGCGCAGTGCGCGGATGTGCTGGACGACGCCGTGCGGCAGGGGGCCGAGCTGCTGTGCGGGGGCGAGCTGGTCGACGTACGGGGGAGGCCGACGCGGCGCGGACCGTTCATCCGGCCGGTGCTGCTGAGGGTGCGCGGGCTGGAGCGGGCGGCGCGGATGCGGGCGGTCGCCGAGGAGACATTCTTCCCACTGATGTGCGTGGTCGTACCGCAGGAGGCACCGGGCGGGGAGGAACCGGGCGGGGCCGCGGACGACGACGAGCTGTTCGACGCGCTCGTCGCCTTCGTCAACGGCAACCGGTACGGGCTGCGCAATTCCCTCTGGGCGCGGGACTCCGAGATCGTCGACCGGTTCGCCGACGAGGTGTCCAACGGCGGGATCCTCAAGGTCAACGACAGTCACATCGGCAGCCTCCCCGTCCTGCCGGTGATCGGCGGAACGGGCCTGTCGGGCGGGGTCTTCGGCGAGGCCAACCTGCCGCACCTGCGCACGACCAGGCTCCAGGGCATCAGCGTGGCGACGGCCGACGCCTGGGGCGGCGAGACCGCAGGGCCCGGGGAGACCCGGGGGAAGTTCGACCACCTGGCCGCCGTAGGGCTCGGCCGGACGACTTCCGGGCGGCCGACCACGGCCGTCCGGGACAACCAGCAGGACCAGCAGCAGTACGAGAGGAAACCCCCCATGGCAACCCTGTCCGGAACCGCCCTGCTCCACCAGAAGTTCGACGTCTGCTTCGGGCACCTCGACGCCGACGGCAACGGCTCGGTGGACCGCGAGGACCTGCTGACGCTGGGCGCGCAGCTGCTCGCCAAGTTCGGTGAGTCGGCGACCTCTCCCAAGGGCACCCTCCTGATGGACGGCCTCGCCCGTTTCTGGGACGCCCTCTCGACGGCCGCCGACGCCGACGGGGACAAGCGACTGACCCCGGAGGAGTACCGGAACGGCATGACCGGCGCGTTCATCACCTCGGCCGCCGGCTTCGACCAGGCCTTCCGGCCGCTGACCGAGGCGATCTGCGGCCTGCTCGACACCGACGGGGACGGCGAGGTCGACGAGAAGGAGTTCCTGGCGTGGCAGGAGGTGTTCCGCACGTCCGAGACCAACCGCGAGGCGGCCTTCCGGCACCTGGACGCGGACGGCAGCGGGAAGCTGAGCGTGAACGAACTCCTCGCGGCCCAGCGGCAGTACTACACCAGCCCCGACGCGGACGCGGCGGGCAACTGGCTCTTCGGCACCCTCGCCTGAGCCGCTGACCCGGCGACGCGTACGACGGCCCCCGACCGGATCCCCGGCCGGGGGCCGCTCGTTGCTTCGTGTGAGTTGGGGGTGTGGTGGTGGTGGTTGGGTGTTATCGGCGTGTGGTGGGTTTTGGGTTTGGTGTAGCGGTGGTTTCTGGCTTTGTGATGGCTGTCGTGGGGTGGCTAAGGGGCTGCCATTTGCTGATAGTGCGTGGACTGGGTGGCTGTTACGGGGTTGAAGGTTGCTGTGTTCG
>NZ_JBSFTP010000071.1:0-39464 GCF_053591315.1 Streptomyces sp. NPDC003042 | reverse complement strand
CATTCGTCAGTTCATGCCGACGCACCATGACCGACTCCTGCCCGCAACGGCGGTAGATCCACCATGCCGGGCAAGAGCCATCAGACACTGCCTAGCGGACCGCTCCCTCCTGGATGACCTCGTCGATCGCCTCCGCCAGCCAGTCCTCGGACCGGGTGAAGGCGAAGCCCAGCCGCCCGGCGCGGCCGTTGTCCAGGGCGTAGGCCCGGTCGAAGGAGAAGGGCGACGCCTGCTCCCCGTGCGCCACGACCCGGTACCGAGGCCGCCGCCCGACCCGCTCGGCCACCAGTTCGCCGAGCCGCGTCACGCTCAGCGGCCCGTGGGAGCCGGCGTTGACGGGGCCGGTGAAGGTGCCGGCCGCCGCCCAGGCCAGGAACTCCGCGATCTCCCGGTGGTGGATGAAGGAGGTCGCGTACGGGCTCGCGTGCACGTCGACCGGCAACCCGGCCCCGATCCGCTCGACGTAGTGCGCCAGCCTGCCGGTGAAGTCCGCCCGGCCGCCGCCCAGGACATGGGCCGTGCGCACACTGACGTACGGGAAGGCCGGGTCGCGCAGGAACACGGCTTCGGCCTGCCGCTTGCCCTCCGCGTAGGCGGCCGCGGCGTCGGACGGCTGCCACGGGCCGGCGTCGGCCTGGAAGGCCGCGGGGTCGACGGACTCCTCGACGACCGGGGCGATGAGAGGCGCCCGGGGCGGGGTGCGGAAGGTGGCGGGGTCGTACACCTCCATCGTCGAGGTCATCACGTAGCGCCCGGTGCGGCCGCCGGCGAAGACCCGGCGCGCGGTGGCGGCCTGGTGGGGCGTGTAGCAGACCTGGTCGACGACCACGTCGAAGGTGCGCGCGCCGAGGGCCGCGAGCAGTTGCCGCTCGTCGTCGCGGTCGGCGGCGAGGTGGGCGACACCGGACGGCGGCACGGTGGAGCCGCGGTTGAGGACGGTGACCTCGTTCCCGGCGTCGCGCAGCAGCGTGACCAGGTGCTTGCCGAAATAGCGGCTTCCGCCGACGACCAATATCTTCCGCATGCCGTCGACTCTGCCGCTGTATGGTCCCCAGCGGAACTGACCGATTACTGATCATGTCGTAAGGAAAACTGTTGATCGATGTGCATCGGCTGCGCATACTGCGGGCCGTGGCCGAGCACGGCAGCTTCAACCGGGCGGCCGGAGCCCTGCGACTGACCCCCTCGGCCGTCTCCCAACACATCGCCTCGCTGGAGCGCGGGCTCGGCCACCCGGTGGCGGTGCGCAGCACACGCGGCGTCCGGCTCACGGACGCGGGGCGGCTGCTGGTGGAGACGGCGGACACGATCGCCGCCGAACTCGACCAGGTCCGCAGCCGCATCGACCAACTGGCCGCCGGGCGGCCCCGGCTGACCATCGCCACCTTCACCAGCGGGGGCCGGCATCTGCTGCCGCGGGCGCTCTCCGGTTTCGTGGCCGCGTACCCGGAGGTGGAACTGACGGTCCTGGAGGCCGAACCGGAGAACGCGCTGCCGATGGTGCGCGGCGGGGCGGCGGACCTCGCGCTGACCTACCGCTTCGACGGGCCGCTGCCGTCCGGCGGCGCTGCGGGGACGGCGGGGTCTGCGGGCGCTGCCGGGACGGCGGGGACCGCGGGGTTGGACTGGCTGCCGCTGATGGAGGACCCGCTGTGCCTGGTCCTGCCGCGCGGCCACCGGCTGGCGGAGCGGGAGGTGGTGGAGCCCGCTGAACTCGCCGCCGACCGCTGGGTCCTCGGCTGCCTGAAGACCGAGGCGTTTTTGCGCCGGTACGCGGAACAGGCGGGATTCGAGCTGCGGGTCGCCGCCTCCACCACCGACTACTTCTTCGCGCAGACCCTCGTGGGGGCGGGCGTCGGCGTCGCCCTGATCCCGTCCATCTCGCTGGACCCGCCCGACGGATGCGTGGCGGTCCCCCTCGAACCGCCGGTCCCCGCCCGGCACATCGGGTTGGTCATCCCGTGCCGACGCAGCCCGCAGCCGTACGCGGAAGCGCTGGCGGAGACGCTGAGGCTCGCGGCGGTGGAGCGGTGACGCATCAGTTGCACGGCCTGGCCGCCAATCCGGCCCTGCCGCCCGAACTGGTCGACCGTCTGATCGCCGAGCACCCGCACGCGACGGGCCCGGCGCTGCGGCTGTGCCTGGCCGACGCCAAGGCCCGCCGGTACGCGGCCGCCCACCCGGCCCTGCCGGCGGCCGAGTTGCCCGGGCTGCTCGACGACCCGGACTGGCAGGTGGTGGAGGCGGCGGCCGCCCACCCCTCCCTGCCGCTCGCGGTGATGCGGGAGCTGATGCCCTGAGGCGCGGCGCCTGAGCCCGTCACCCTCGGGCGCCCGGCGGAGCTGCTCCCTCCGCCGAAGCCGAGCGGGACGGGCGGCTGACCGAGCCCGGCGTGACCAGGCCCGTCTCGTAGGCGAGGACGACCGCCTGGGCCCGGTCCCGGAGGGCCACCTTGGCGAAGATCCGCGCCACATGGGTCTTCACCGTGGCTTCGCTGAGCGTCAGCTCCCGCGCCAGTTCGGCATTGGACAGGCCGTGGCCCATCAGCGTCAGCACCTCGCGTTCGCGCGGGGTCAGCGCGGCCACGTCGCGGTGCGGAGCGGCGACCACGGCACCGTCGGGAGCGGTGGCGGACGGGGCGCAGCGCTCCACCAGGCGGCGGGTGATCGACGGCGCGAGCAGGGCGTCGCCGGTGTCCACGAGCCGGACGGCGGCCACCAGGTGTGCGGGGGTGACGTCCTTGAGGAGGAAGCCGCTGGCCCCGGCGGCGAGGGCGGCGTAGACGTACTGGTCGAGGTCGAAGGTGGTCAGCATGATCACCCGGCAGGCGGGGAGCGCGGCGAGGATCCGCCGGGCGGCTTCCAGGCCGTCCATGTTCGGCATGCGGATGTCGAGGAGCACGACATCGGGGCGCAGGGCGCGCGCCATCGACACCGCCTCGACCCCGTCGGCGGCCACTCCCACCACGTCGATCCCCCGGGCCGTCAGGATCAGCCGGAAGCCGGTGCGTACGAGTTCCTGGTCGTCGGCGATGAGCACCCGGGGCCCGGTCGGCGCCGCTTCTGCCGAAAGCGGCTGGGGCGTCGTCACGGCCGGTCCAGGGGGAGGCGGGCACGGACCCGGTATCCCCCGCCGAGGCGGCGGCGGGCGTCGAGGTCTCCGCCGTAGACGGCGACACGCTCGCGCAGGCCTATCAGCCCCCGGCCGGTACCGTCGCCCTTCGGCGCCGGGGGACGGCCGGGGCCAGGGCCAGGGCCCCCGGCGCCCTCGTCACGCTGCTCTCCCGGCGGGCGGCCCGCCAGCACGCTGGGACCGCTGTTGAGCACCTCCACCCGCAGGGCGTGATCCGCATAGCGCACCGTCACCTGTGCTCCTCCCCCGTCACCGTGTTTGAGCGCATTGGTCAGCGCCTCCTGGATGATCCGGTACGCCGTCACGTCGATGCCGGCCGGCAGCGGCCGCGGTTCCCCGGATATCCGTACGTCCACCGGCAGACCCGCGAAGGCGATCTTGTCGATCAGTGGGCTCAGCCGGCTCAGGCTCGGCTGCGGTGTCAGCTCCGCGGCGCCCGCGTACGGCTCGTCCTCTCCGTCCTGGGCGGGCGCCAGCAGGCCGAGCAGGCTCCGCAGTTCGGTCATCGTGCTGCGCCCGGCGCTCTCCACGGCGCTCATCGCGGCCGCCGCCTCCTGCGGCATCGTCGCCAGCACCTCCCGGGCGGCCCCGGCCTGCACGATCATCAGGCTCACGTGGTGGCTGACGATGTCGTGCAGCTCCCCGGCTATCCGGGCCCGCTCGGCGTCGACCGCGCTGCGGGCCGCGCTCTGCCTCTCCCGCTCCAGGAACCAGCCCCGCTCCCCCAGCGCCTCCCGGTGCGCACGCCGCGCCCGTACCAGCGCGAGCCCCAGGCACAGCGCCGTCACGGCCGCCGCGCATGCGACGCCCAGCGCGCCGCTCAGCTGCCAGCCCACACCGATCCCCTCCCCCATTCCGGCACATCACGTTCTCAAGATCACCCGCTTCACAGCTTCGCAGGCCACACCCGTAGTCCGCATCCCTCCTCCGAGCCCGCCCGTCGTACATCCCGGGGATGACCCGCCCGCCGATTACATCCGGGGGGCGACGTCCGTGCCCCGGGCTGCCCTCTACGTTCACGGCATGACAACCGATCACGACAGCGCACGTCAGGTCGTCGTCCGACTGGACGGCGTGCACAAGGAGTACGGCGACGCCAAGGCTCTGGACGGCCTGTCACTGGAGATCCGCAAGGGCGACGCGGTCGCCGTGATGGGGCCCTCGGGCTGCGGCAAGTCCACGCTCCTGAACATGGTGGCCGGACTGGACCGCCCGACCGCCGGCACCGTCGAGGTGCACGGCCAGGACCTCGCGAAGCTGACCGAGACCGGCCTGGCGCTCTTCCGCCGCCGCAGCGTCGGCCTGATCTTCCAGTTCTTCAACCTCATCGACGATCTGCCGGCCCTCGACAACGTCGCACTGGCCGCCCAGTTGACCGGTGTCTCCGCCCGCCAGGCCCGCCGCCGCGCCCTGGAGCTCCTCGACGAGCTCGGCATCGCCGACCGCCGCGACCACTACCCCGCGACGCTCAGCGGCGGTGAGCGCCAGCGCGTCGCCGTCGCCCGGGCGCTGATGAACCGGCCGGCGCTGCTGCTGGCGGACGAGCCGACGGGCGCGCTCGACAGCCGCTCCGGCGAGCAGGTGATGGACCTGCTGATCGATCTCAACCAGATCGGCCAGACCCTGTTGATCGTCACCCACGACCCGAACCTGGCCACCCGCTGCGCCAGCCGCCTCATCGAGGTCGCCGACGGCCGCGTGTCCCGCGAGAGCACGTTGGAGACGAGCACCGTGGAGACGACCACGGTGGAGACGAGCACCGTGGAGACGAGCACCGTGGAGACGACCGCGTGAGCGCCGTGTGGAGAGCGTCCCGCGCGGCCGTGAGGCGCCGCCGGCTCCAGACCTTCGTCATCGGGCTCGTCGTGCTGTGCTCCACCACGACCGTCCTGCTCGCGCTGGCCCTGCTCGCCGCCGCGTCCGCCCCCTTCGACAAGGCCTACGCCGCCCAGCGCGGCGCGCACACGGTGGCGACGTACGACCTCGCGAAGGTCTCCGACGCGCAGCTGGCGCGCACCGGCCTGCGGCCCGGCGTGCAGGCGGCCGCCGGCCCGTACCGCCAGGCCGTCATAGACGTCCCCGGGGACTGGCTCTGGATGCCCGCCGGTCCCCTCACGGTCGTCGGCCGGGCCGAGCCGGGCGGTCCGGTGGACCGGATCTCCCTGCTGGACGGCCGCTGGGCAACCGCGCCCGGCGAGATCGTCGTCAACTGGGGTGTCGACGGCTCGCCCGGCCCCGAACTGCTCGGCACCCGGCTGGAGGCGCCGGGAGCACCGCCGTTGACCGTGGTCGGCTTCGCGACCAGCATGAGCAGGTCGGCCGGCGCCTGGGTGACGCCCGGGCAGCTGACGGCCCTGCGCCCCACCTCCGCCCAGATGCTCTACCGCTTCACCGACCCTTCCTCCTCCACCCGTCTGCGGGCCGGGCTGGGCGAGGCCACGGCCGGGCTGCCGCGGGGCTCACTGACCGCCTCGCAGTCCTACCTCACCCTCAAGAAGGCCTTCTCCGCCCGGGCCGACGCCTATCTGCCCTTCATGACGCTCTTCGGCGTCCTCGGCCTGCTCGTGTCGACCCTGATCGTCGGCAACGTGGTCAGCGGAGCGGTCGTCTCCGGGTACCGGCACATCGGCGTGCTCAAGGCGATGGGCTTCACGCCGAACCAGGTGGTCACCGTCTACCTGACGATGGTCGGCGTCCCCGCCGTCGCCGGATGCCTGCTCGGCACCCTGGCCGGCACCGCGCTGGCGGGCCCCATCCTGCAGGTGGCCTTCTCCGGCATCGAGACGGGCAGCGCCACCGTCACCACCGTGGACACCTGGGTCCCCGTGGTCTGCCTGCTGGGGCTGCCCGCCCTGGTCCTGCTCACCGCGCTGGTCCCCGCCCTGCGGGCGCACCGACTGCCGACGGCGCAGGCGATCAGCGCGGGCGGCGCGCCCCGCACCGGACGCGGCCTGCGGATCCAGCGCCTGCTCGGCGGCACCCGGCTGCCGCGCCCGGTCAGCCTGGGCCTCGGCCAGCCCTTCGCCCGACCCGCCCGCACCCTGCTCACCATGGCCGCCATCGTCCTCGGTGTCACCACGGTGACCCTGACGACCGGTCTGACCGCAACGATGCTGGTGTACGGGGAGACGGGGCGCGGCGACGGCCCCACCGTGGCCGTCCTGACGGGAACTGCGGGCAACGGCCGCACGCCGCCGCGGCTCGGTGACGCGCAGATCGAGGAGCGCCTGCGGTCCCTGCCCGGGGCGCGGGAGGTACGCGCCAGGGCGCTGTCCCAGGTGAGCCTGGTCGGTTTCACGCAGCCCGCCTTCGCCGACTTCTACCGGGGTGACCTCGCCTCGTACGCCTCGCAGTTCGCGGAGGGCCGCCCGCCGGGGGCGGCGGGCGAGATCGCCGCCGGACCGGCGTTCCTGACGCAGCGCGGGCTGGCGGTCGGGGACCGGGTCACCCTCCAGCTGAACGGCCGCCAGGTTCTCGGCAGCGTCGTCGGGGAGCTGATCGACAGCGACGCCCGTTCCGTGTCCGCCTCGTGGGAGACCCTCACGCTGCTGGCCCCGGATGTCCGGGCCATCCAGTACGGGGTTCGGCTGGCCCCCGGCTCCGACGCCCGGGCGTACGCCGACGCCGTCGAAGCGCTCGATCCCGGCCTGCGCGCCGAGGTGGGCGGTTCGGGCAACACGGCGACCGCGACCGTGGTCGGTTTCTCGTCGGTGTTCACGGTGCTGCTGACGATCGTGGCGGCGCTCGGCGTGTTCAACACCGTTCTGCTGAACACGCGGGAGCGCCGCCGGGATCTCGGGATGCTGAAGTCGATCGGCATGACACCCCGCCAGGTGGTCGTGATGACCGTGACCTCGGTGGCGGGTGTGGGCGCGGTCGGGGGGCTGATCGGGATCCCCCTCGGGATGGTGGCGCACCGGCTGATCGTGGACCACGTCGCAGTGGTCTCCTTCACGGAGTCCATGAAGGACGTCTGGCACGCACCGCAGCTGGCCGGGCTGCTGCTGGCGGGCGTCGCGATCGCCGTACTCGGGGCCCTGGTCCCGGCCCGTACGGCCGCCCGTACGACGATCGCGACGGTACTGCACACGGAGTAGCCACGGCCGTCAGCCGTCCGGTGCGCCATCGGGCGGTGGGTTCTGCAGGGCGCGGAGGCGCTGTCCGGCGGCGGTGGCCGCGAGGCGTGCCTCGCGCGCCGCGCGGTCCGCCTCGCGGTGGCGCACCTCCGCCTCGGCGACGGCCTCGTACGCCAGGTCCCGGTTGGTCCGCGCCTGTTCGGCCTCCCGGTCCAGGCGGCCGACCTCGGCGTCCGCGTCGGCCGCCCGGGCCACCGCGCGCTTCCTGGCCTCGTCGGCCAGCCGCAGTTCCTCCTCGCGGGCGGAGGCGGCCCATTCGGCGTCCTGGGCGGTGGCCCGGGCGGCCTCGAGCCTGGCCTCCTCGGCCCGGTCCGGCGGCGGCCGGGGTGCGGCCGCCGGGGGTGCGGAGTCCGGGTCCATGGCCGGGAGTTCCGTCACCAGCGCGGGGGCCCGTACGAGCCGCGCGGAGGCCCAGTCCCGGGCCGCCTGCGGGTCGGCCAGCACGGCGTACAGGATCTGCTCCACCTCCCGTACCACCGTCTCGGACACCGGCGGCCCGGCCTCCTCCGCCAGCCGGCCGGCCTCGCGGGCCAGCGCGCCGATCACCACGTGCTGCTGGTGCGAGAGGTCGCGCAGCTGCTCGCCGTCCAGGGAGTGGTGCGCCGCGCGCAGCGCCTGCCCGAGCTGGAGGAACTGCTCGACTTCGGCCGGTTTGGTCCGTACCAGCGTGTTCGACACCCAGGCCGCCAGCGTCGGCCGCCGCAGCTTGGAGATCCGTTTCGCCGCCGCCGCGTCCCCGGCCGCCCTCACCCGGGCCGCGGCCTCGTCCCGTGCCGCGGTGAACCCGGCGGGGGGCGGCACGTACAGCGCATCGATGACCTCATCCACATCCACGCGCCCCACTGTCGGTCATCGCCGCCGGGCGGACGCGCGGGTGCCCCGGGAGGGTGAGGAAGATCGCCGGAACGGGTCAGCGGGCGGCACCACGCGGGTGAAGTGCGCCGCGCCACCGGTTCCGACCTGGGGGCCGGCCCGTTGGGAGGGGCGTGACGATCCCCATAGACCCGATAAGCGGCGCCCCGACACTGTCCGCGGCCGGTGCGCTCCCCGCCCCGCCCGACGCTCAGGACCCGCAGGACCCGCTCCCCCGCATACGGTCCGCGCTCCACGACGGCGTCCTCGCCGTCAGCCTGGCCGGCGAGTTCGACCACTACACCTGCGCCGCCTTGCGCGGCCTCCTCGACGAAGGCGCCGCCCGCGGCGCGCGCCGCCTCGTCGTGGACGCGGCCCTCGTCTCCTTCTGCGACTCCGCCCTGCTGCACGTGCTGGACCGGTGGACCCTGAACGGGCGCCCGTGGGAGCTGGCGGCCGCCTCCCGCGCCGTCCGGTTCCTGCTGACCGTCTCGGCCCGCGTCCGCACCGCGCGCGCCGGCCGTGAGCAGGTGAGCCCATGACCTTCACGGCGCTCGCGCCGCTCCCGCTCCCGGGTCGTGTCGTCAGTCCCTCGCCTCGACGATGCGGCCGTCGTGCAACTCGACCACCCGGTCGGCGAGTTGCATCAGCTCCGGATCGTGGGTGGCGACCAGGGCGGTGACTCCCTCGCTGCGCACCACCGCGCGCAGCAGCCGCATGATCGAGCGGCCCGTTTCGGAGTCCAGCTGGCCGGTGGGCTCGTCCGCGATGATCAGGGCGGGCTCATTGGCCAGTGCGCGGGCCACCGCGACGCGCTGCTGCTGACCGCCGGAAAGTTCGCCGGGGCGCTGGTCGGCGTGTTCGGCCAGGCCTACGAGCGCCAGCAGGGTACGTACCCGTTCCTCCCGCTGCCCGGTCGGGACCTTGCGCATGCGCATCGGTACGCCGACGTTCTCCGCGGCGGTCAGCACCGGTATCAACCCGAAGGACTGGAACACGAAACCGATCCGGTCGCGGCGTAGAGCGAGCAGGGCGCGCTCGTCGAGCCCGGCCAGATCGGTGCCGTCGAGTTCGACGGCGCCGCCGCTCGGCGTGTCGAGACCGCCGACGAGGTTCAGCAGGGTGGTCTTCCCCGAGCCGGACCGCCCCTTGAGCGCGGTGAGTTCGCCACGCCGCGCTTCGAACGACACACCGCGCAGGGCGTGTACGGCCCGCTCTCCGGTGCCGAAGCTCTTGCGGAGGTCGCGCACCACCATCATCGGCGCCGCCGTGGTGGTGGTTGTGGCGGCGGTGTTCTGCTGCTGCGTCATTGGTGAGTTCCCCCTCGACCGGCGCTCTTCCCTGGCCTCAGGTCCACATATGTTCATCTGTCACATCAATAACACAAGTCCCTTCCTCTCCCGGATCGAATCTGACAGCATCGTCCGCTATCCGGTGCCAATGGTCCGGTTCGGGGGAAAGGGACAGGCATATGATCGGCTTTGTCGTGCGCCGGTTGCGCGGGCGACTGCCACTCGCCGCCGCCGTACTCCTCACCGCGCTCATCACCACGACCGCACTGACCGCGCTGCTCGCCTTCACCCGCGTGGTGGGCGACGCCGGACTGCGCCAGGCACTGACGGGCACGGGCGCGTCCCGCACCACCGTCCTGCTCACCGGCGAGCACGGGGTGACCTCCCGCGCCGGTGACGACGAAGCCGTACGGACCTTCGCAGCCGAGCTGTTCGGCCCGCTGCCGGTCGGGGTCGAGAGCGTGGCGCGCAGTCGTTCGTACGGGCTGCCCGGCGAGCGCGCCCCCGGCAAGGACGCCGACCTGACCCTGCTCGCCTCGCTCGACCGGGCCCGCGTCCGCCTCCTCGCGGGCCGGTGGCCCGAGGCCGTCGGCGACCACCTCGGGCCCCGCGTCCCGGTGGCCGTGCCGCAGGCGGCGCTGAACCGGCTCGGGCTGACCCCGCAAGCCCTGCCCGCCGAAGTCCGGCTGGACGACCGCTACGGCGGGGCGCCGCTGAGCGTGCTCGTCACCGGCGTCTACCGGGCGGCCGAACCGGACGCGACGTACTGGCGGCTCGACCCGCTCGGCGGGCGGGAGTTGCAGGTGGGCAGCTTCGCCACTTACGGCCCGCTGCTCGTCCACGACTCCGCCTTCACCACCGGCGCTCTGCCGCAGAACAGCCGCGCGGCGCTGGTGACCGCCGATCTCTCGGCGGCGCGCGCCGCCGATATCGAGGGCGTGCGGACACGGGCCCCGCAGGCCGGTGCGCCGGGTCCGTCCGGGCTCACGGTCTCGACCGAACTTCCCACATTCCTTGCGGAGTTGAACACCGCCCAGCGGGTGGCCCGGTCCACCTTGCTCGTCGGCGCGCTCCAGCTGTGCGTACTGGCCGGCGCGGCCCTGCTGCTGGTCGCCCACCTGCTGACGCAGCGCCAGGAGCCCGAGCGTGTCCTGCTGACCGCGCGCGGCGCCTCCCGTCGTCGGCTCGGGCTGCTCTCGACGGCCGAGTCCCTGCTCCTCGTCCTGCCCGCCGCCGTCCTCCCCCCGCTGTTCACCCCGCCCCTGCTGCGCCTGCTCGGCCACTACGGCCCGCTGTCCCGGGCTCCCCTGGAGACCGGCGGGACCTGGCTGCTGTGGCCGGTCGCCGCCGGGTGCGCGCTGGTGTGCCTGCTGCTGACCGCGCTGCCCGCCGTCCTTCGCGGGGCCGCGGCCGGCGTCATGCGGCGCACCGGACGCCGCCGGGCCCTGGTCTCGGGGGCCGCCCGCTCCGGCGCCGACCTCGCGATGGTGGCGCTCGCCGTCCTCGCGTACCGCCGACTCGACCGCTACAGCGGGAGCGAGGCCGTCCCGGCGGACGGGGAGGGGGGCGCGCTCGGCGTGGACCCGGTCCTGGTCGCCGCCCCCACCCTGGCCCTGTGCGCGGGGACCCTGCTCGTGCTGCGGCTGCTGCCGTTCGCCGCGCGGCTGGGCGGGCGGATCGCCGCCCGGGGCCGGGGGCTCGGCCCGGCGCTCGTCGGCTGGCAGCTCGCACGCCGCCCCGGCCGGGCCACCGGGCCCGTCCTGCTGCTGGTCCTCGCGGTGTCCAGCGGGGTCCTGGCCCTCGGCCAGCACACCGCCTGGTCCGCGTCGCAGCGCGACCAGGCCGATTTCGCCACCGCCGACGGCCTGCGCATCACCGGCGGCGACGTGGCATCCCTGGGCCGCGGCGGCCGGTACGCCGCCCTGCCCGGCGGCGAGCGGGTGATCCCGGTGATCCGGACGAACCACGGGCTGCCGGACGGCAGTCCCGGAGAGCTGCTGGCGCTGGACGCCACCGCCGTCGCCGAACGGGTACCGCTGCGGGAGGACCTGCGCGACGGACGGCCCATGAAGGAGTTGTTCGCCCCGCTGGTGGTGGGCGCGGCGGACAGCACGGGGATCGCCCTGCCGGGGCGGCCGCAGCGCATCGACCTGGACGTGTCCGTACGGGCGTCCGGCCCCAGCGGCAGCCCTCGCCTGGGCGTGCTGCTGCGCGACCGGTTCGGGCTGACGTACGGGGCGCCGATGGTCCCCCTGCCGCAGGACGGTGACGGCACCGTCTCCGTGGACGTCACGGCGCTGGCCGGCGCCCCCCTCGGGTCCGCCGCCCCGCCGCTGGGCATCGCGGGGCTCACCCTGTCCTACGGAGCCGAAGCGAGCCCTTTCAGCCTCCCAGACACGTGGACACGGGTCGGCGGGGAGGTCACCGTGCGCCGGGTCTCGGTGGCCGACACCCCGGGCGGCCGGGCCCTCCCCGTCGAGGCGCCCGCCCCCTCATGGAAGCTGGCGCCGCCGGAGCAGCCCGGGGCCGGCCGACTGCTGCCGGCCGAGGGGGCGGCCGTCCCGGCCCTGCTGCGGCTGCGCTACGAGGGTGCCCCCGTGGGCACGCATACGCTGACCCTCACCCCGGCCGCAAGCGTGCCGGCCGCCGGCGCCCCGACAGGGGATCCGACCCCGGAGCTGCCGGGAATCGCCACCCACGCCTACCTGACCGCCGTGGGGGCCTCGGTGGGCGAACTGGTCCAGGTTCCGGTGGGCGAGGTCTTCGTTTCCCTACGGGTCACCGCGGCCATCGGGTCGCTGCCCGTGGCCGGTGACCGGGCGGTGGCCGTCGACATCGCCGCCGCCGGACGGCTGCTCGCGGCGTCCGACGGCCGGGCGCTGCCCGCGGCCGGCGAGTGGTGACTCCCCGCGTCCCGGGCCGACGACCCCGCACCGGCGGCGGCCGCCGCCGAACTGCGGGCCGCCGCGGGATCGCACCAGGTGCGGCTGCGCGAGGAAGTGGCCGCCGGGCTGCTGGACGACCCGCTGAGTGCCGGGCCGCAGACCGCGCTCGCGGCGCTCGCCGTGGCGTGCGCGGTGCTGGCGGCGATCGGCTTCGCCGCTTCGGCGGCGGCGGCCGGGCGGCAGCGGGCCCGCGAGTTCGCGATCCTCCTGGCCCTCGGGGCGCCCCGGCGGGGCCTGGCCGCAACGGCTGCCGCCGAGGGCTGCGTACTGGTCGCACTCGGGACGGGTGTGGGACTCGGGGTGGGCACGCTCATCGTGCATCTGACGATGCCGCTGATGATCCTGACCCCGTCCGCTCGACGACCGGTGCCGGAGGTCCTGGTGGACCTGCCGGCGGCTCAGACCCTGCTGCTGGCCGCCGTCATCGCGGCGGTGCCCCTGCTGTCGGCCGTGATCGGCGGCCGCCGCGATCGAGAGGTGGCCGCCCGGCTGCGCCACGTGGAGGAGATGTGACCGGCCCGTTCACCGACCGCGAGGCAGAGCGGCCCACCGCTTCCGCGGCGCCCTCCGGCGACGAGGCCGGCCGGGGCCGCCGTGGCGGGAAGCACGGCGCGGGGGCGCCCTGGGTGCGGACGCGGCTGCGGGCCACGCCCGTGGCGGCGCTGCTCACCGGCGTACTGGTGTTCGTCGCCGTCCTGCTGGCCGCCGCCCTGCCGCGCGCCCTCGACCGGGGCTCCGACCAGGCCCTGCGCTCCTTCCTGCACGACAGCGGCCCCGGTCCGACCAGCCTGTACGCCACCGCCAAGTCCTGGCCCGGGCAAGCGGCCCCGCAGAACCTCGACGAAGTCCTGGCCGTCCTGCGCTCCCGCATCGGGCCGGGCTTCGACCTGGCGGCGGGAGGACCGGTGCACGGTGCGCGCGGCATCAAGCCGCGCGGGCTGACCAATCCCGAACTGGACCGCCCGGAGAACATCGCGCCCCTGCTGAACCTCATGTTCCTGCCCGAGGCGGGCGCCCACACCCGGCTCGTCGAGGGACGCTGGCCGAGCGGCGGCGCCGACGGCGGCCCCGTCCCGGTCGCTTTGTCCAAGAGCGCGGCCGACACCCTCCGGGCGAGGGTCGGCACCGTCCTGGAGACCAGCTCCCTCCTCTCCGAGCCGATCAGCGCCGAGGTCGTCGGGCTCTACGCCCCCGAAGACCCGGCCGACGCCTACTGGACCGACCTGACCTGCGCCATCCAGGCCTGCGCCCCCACGGGCGTCGGCTGGCTGACCACCGCCCTCGTCGGTCCCGACGCGCTCGGCCGGCTGGGCCCGTGGGGTGCGGGCTCGGCGGACTTCTGGCGGCTGCCGGTGGACACCGATTCCCTGCACGCCGCCCGACTGCCCGACGTCGCGAGCGAGATCGCCGCGTACGTGACCGGTCCCACCGCCGCCGCGCTGGCCCGCGACACCCGTCGCGACGATCTGCGGATCACCTCTCAGCTGCCGGAGCTGTTCACCGAGGCACGAGACCGGCAGCAGGCCGCCGCGCCGCTCGCCGCGATCGGCCCCGCCGGGGTCGCGGGGGTCGCCCTCGTGGTGTTCTGCCTGGCCGCCGGACTCACCGGTGACCGGCGGCAGGCCGAGCTGCGGCTGCTGCGGGCCCGGGGCGGCTCGCGCGGCGGCATCGTCCGCCGGCTCCTGGGCGAGGGGGCCGTCACCGTACTGCCGGCCGCGGCGCTCGCCACCGCACTGGCCGTACTGCTGCTGCCGGCCCCGCGCCTGGTCCCCAGCCTGCTCGCCGCCGGGGCGGTCACGCTGGTGGCCCTGTCGGCCTTCCCCGTACGGGCCTTCGTACTGATGTCTCCGCCGCGAGGGGCGGCGCCCCGCCGCAGGCTGGTGGCCGAGCTGCTCGTCCTCGCCGCCACGGCGGCGGCCGTGGTCGAGGTCCGGCGGCGCGGGGTCGCCCCGGTCGGAACGGGGCTGGACCCACTGCTGGTCGCCGCCCCGCTGCTGATCGCCTTGTCCGGGGGGCTGCTGCTGGCCCGGATCCAGCCCCCGTTCGTGCGCGCGCTGTCCCGGGCGGCGGCGCGCCGCCGCGGTCTGGTCGGCTTCCTCGGTCTCGCCCGCGCCGCCCGTGGTGCCGGCGACCGGGCACGGCCTTCCGCACTGCCCCTGATCGCGCTGCTGCTGGCCGTCACCAGCGGCGGATTCGGGGCCACCGTACTGGCCGCCGTGGACGAGGCCCGGCCGAAGGTGGCACGGTCCACCGTCGGCGGCGACGCCCAGGTCGCGGCGCCCCCCGGGGAGGCCGTGCCGCAGGAGTTCGCCGAGGCCGCCGGTGCGCTGCCCGGCGTACGGACGTCCCTCGGCGTGTGGACCGACCGCGACGCGTTCCTGTTCGGCACCGCACAGGGGTCCACCCGGGTCACGGTCGTCGTCGCCGACCCGGCCGCCTACGCCGAACTGGCCCGGTCCGTGGGCCGCGGCGGGTTCGACCCCGCCCTCCTCGGAGGCGCCGGCGGCGCGAACGCTCCGGTGCCCGCGCTGTTCAGCGAGGACCTGACCGGGCAGAGTCCGGACGGCACCTACCGGCTGCGCCTGGACAACGGCGAGGAGCTGCGGGCGAAGCCGGCCGGCGTGATCGACGGGAGCCCGGTGCAGCCGGGCGCCGGGGCCGCGACCATCGTGCTGCCGGCCGGGCCGGTGACCGCCCGGGTACCCGAAGCAGCCCTCGCCACCCACTGGTTCGCCATCGGCTCGGTCGACGGGGACCGGCTGACCGAGCTGCTGCGCGCCACCGCCCCGGCCCTGGCCGACCAGTACCTCGTGCGGACGAGCGCGGCGCTCTCCGCCCAGCTCGGCAGCGACCCTCTCCAGCACGCGGCCGGGCGGTTGTTCTGGGCCTCCCTGGCCGCGGCGGCCTGTTTCGCGCTGCTGGCGGTCCTGCTGAGCCTGGTCCGGGCCGCCCCCGAGCGGGGCGCGCTGCTGGCCCGGCTGCGCACCATGGGGCTGCGGCCCCGGCAGGGCGTGGCGATGGTTCTGACGGAGTCGCAGCCGCAGGTGCTCGTGGCCGCGCTCGGCGGCGCTCTGACCGCGACCGCCGCCGTCGCCCTGCTCGGCCCTTCCGTGGACCTGTCCTCGCTGGTGGGCTCCGCCGTGCCGACCGGTCTACGGCTCTCCGTGCGGCCGGTGCTCACGCAGGCCCTGGGCCTGGCGGCGCTGGTGGCACTGGCCGTGCTCGCCGAGGCGGCGGTGTGCGGCCGTCGCCAGATCACCACCGAGTTGAGAGCGGGAGACCAGAGTTGAACAGCGAAACGCCCACCTACGACGAGCTGCGGCGGCGCGCGCTCGCCGCCGCCGAACCGCGCACGCGCGCGGCGGGTACCGCGATCGTCTGCGACCGCCTCGTACGCATCTTCAGTACCGACGGGGTCGAGGTCCAGGCACTCCAGGGACTGGAACTGACCGTGACGCAAGGCGATTTGGTGGCCCTGGTGGGCGCGTCCGGCAGCGGCAAGTCCACGCTGCTGAACATCCTGGCGGGCCTGGACGTGCCCACGGCGGGCAAGGCCTCGGTCGACGGCTACGACCTGCTGGAGATGTCGGCCCGCGACCGGCTGCGCTACCGCCGGGAGGCGGTGGGCTTCGTCTGGCAGCAGACCGCCCGCAACCTGCTGCCCTTCCTGACGGCGGCACAGAACATCGCCCTGCCCATGCAGTTGAAGGGCGGGGGGCGGGGGGATGCCGCGCGGCAGACGGCCCGGGTCGGGCAGCTGCTGGAGGCCCTGGAGATCGGCGATCTCGGCGGCCGACGCCCGGTCGAGCTCTCCGGCGGCCAGCAGCAGCGCGTCGCGATCGCCGTGGCCATGGCCAACGACCCGGCGGTACTGCTCGCCGACGAACCCACCGGAGAGCTGGACTCCGAGACCGGCGCGGCGGTCTTCGAGGCCTTCCGCACGGTGAACCGTGAACTGGGCGCGACGGTGGTCGTCGTGACCCACGACCCGATGGTGGCGGGCGAGGTCCGCCGTACGGTGGCCATCCGCGACGGCCGCACCAGCAGCGAGGTCCTGCGCCGGACGGTCACCGACGAGCACGGCGCGGAGTCGGTCAGCGAGCGCGAGTACGTGATGCTCGACCGCACCGGCCGGGTGCAGCTTCCGCAGAAGTTCCTGGAGGCCCTGGGCATGGAGCACCGGGTGGCGGTCGACCTGGCGGCCGACCGCATCGAGGTCCGCCGCGACGACGCGGACGACCCCGACCCGGACACCGAAGGCGGCCCCGCCCCCGTGTCCGACCCGGCGCGGCGGTAGCCGGGCCGCCCCGACCTGCGGCGACACAGCGGGCGTCACTTCCGTGGTGCGGGTGTCGTTAGGCGCTCGGGGTTGACTCGGGGGCGAAGGGATGACGGAATGCGGCAGTTTCCTCTGGAAATGCACCACGTGGCGCCGGGGCGAGTGGTCGAGTGGCAGTTGCGGTCCACGGCGGCGCCCGCGACGCGGGACCGGGACCGGGGTGAAGCGGCGGGCAGAAGGGCATCTTTCAACCAGGACAAGCACTTCACCGTCGCCGAGGAGAGCCGCGCGGCCGACGACCCGGTCGCGTCCTGGCTCGCCGTCACCTTCGAGGTCGAGGGGGCGCTCGACGAACCGGCCCTCGCCGAGGCGCTGCTGGTCTTCGTCCGGCGGCACGAGGTGCTGCGGTGCGAGTTCCGCCGACTGGCCGGCGAGCTGGCGTGCGAGCCGCTCGCGGGCGAGCAACTCGCCCTGGAGGCCCGCGACGTGGCCACCTTCGACTCCGCGGAACTGCTGCGCGGCTTCCTCGTCGAGCGGTTCAAGCGCAGCATCGACACGCTGTCGTGGCCGCTGTTCACCATGGGCGCCGTACTGCGCCGGGACTCCGCGACCGTGTATCTCGCCTTCGACCACATCGTCTGCGACGGCATGTCGATGCCGATCGTCGTCAACGAGGTGCTGAGCGCCTACGAGGCCCTGCGGCGCGGCGAGGAGCCGGCGCTGACGCCCGCGCCCAGCTACCTCGACTTCGCCGAGGAACAGCGCCGCCGCTACCTCTCCATCGACGCCGGTGACGACCGCCTGGACTACTGGAAGTCCTTCGTCGGGCGCAACGGCGAGTTCTTCCCCCGCTTCCCGCTCGACCTGGGCGTGGAGCCCGGCCGGATGTACCCGATCGTCAACGAGGCGTCCTCGCTGCTGGACGCCGGCGAGGCCGAGGTGTTCGAGAAGGCCTGCCTGGAGGTCGGCGCGAAGCCGTTCATGGGGGTGCTCGGCTCCGTCGGCGTGTGCCTGCGCGAGGCCGGCGGCCCGGGTGTCTACCGAGGGTTCATGCCGGTCAGCGAGCGCGGGCGCGGCGTCTGGACCAACTCGGTGGGGTGGTTCGTCAACACCATGCCGATCGAGTTCGACGCCTCGCCCGGCAAGGACTTCACCGAGGTGATGGCCTCGGTCCGGGCCGGGTTCGGCGAGATGATCGGCCACATCGACGTGCCGTTCGTCAGGGCGTGGGAGCTGCTGGCGCCCGAGGAGTTCGCCGCCCGCTCCTGGCCGTACCCGGTGAACTTCTTCTCGTACATCGACATGCGCCGGTGCGAGGGCGCCGACCGCCACGTCGACTGGCGGCCCGCCACCCACGTGTGGTCGGCGCGCGCCAACGGGGCCTGCTCGTGGTTCCAGCGGGACGCGGACGGGCTGCACATGAACTCCCTCTACGTGGACACCCCGGCCGCCCGCCGCACGATGGGCGACTTCCAGGAGGCGCTGCGGCGGACGGTGCGCGACATCGCCCGCTCGGGTGGCTTCCGCCGGCCCGTCGCGCTCCCGGCCCCGCGTCGGCCGCAGCCGCGGGCGGCTCACGCACAGGCCTGAACTCCCTGAGTTCAGCGGGCTGCGGCGCGGCGTGGCAGCAGGTCCCGCTCGCGGGCATCGCGGGTGAGGAAGGTGGTCGCGTCCAGGCTGCCACCCGGGGCGCACCGGGCGGTCTCCCGGGGTCCCCGCGACGCTTCCTTACTCGCGAGTAGGATCGCGGCCTCAGGTCACTCGAGAGGACTCCCGATGCCCCGTACCCCTTCCTCCCCCCTGCTGCTCGCCGGCCTCCTGGCCGGGGCGGCCGTGGCCCACGCGGTCGCGCCGGAGAAGTTCGACGCGATCGTCCCCCGCTCCCTGCCCGGCAACCCGCGCCAGTGGACGTACGCGAGCGGCGTGGCCGAGCTGGCGCTCGCCGCCGGGATCGCCCACCCGCGCACCCGCCGGATGGCGGCGCTGGCGACGGCGGCGTTCTTCGTCGGTGTCTTCCCGGCGAACGTGAAGATGGCCGCCGACTCGCGGCGCGGCTCCCCCACCGTGCGGGCGGTGTCCTACGCGCGACTGCCGCTCCAGGTCCCGCTGGTGCTGTGGGCCCGCGAGGTGAGCCGCCGCGCCACCACGGGCTGAGCCGTCACGGGCTGTCCCCCGACCAGTCCCAGTGGTCCGGGCCGGACGGGCGGCGGCGGTAGTGGGCGCGGCCTCCCGGCCCGTAGCGCCCTATCTCCGTGGGGAGGCGTGCCTCTTCGGCCAGTTGGCGAGGGCTCCAGCCGGTGACGTCGAGGAGGAGACCGTCGAGGGGACCGCCCACGAGCTCGCCGTACACGTGGCCCGGGCGGGGGCCCGGGTCGGGGTCTTCGTGGTCGGCGCCGTAGACCCGGCGCCGCAGCATCCTGTCGTCCATGACCCCAGCTTCACAGGCCCCACTGACAACGAGGCGGCCCGGGCCACCGCGCTACCGCCTAAGGGCTGTCCCGTAATCCCCGGTGGATCAGCGCACGGCGTCAGATGCGGTGCATCTCCCCCAGCTACCGCTGGGAGGTGCCCCCGAGCGGAGGGGCGTCCTCATACTGGGCATATTCGGGCGCTCCGACAACGCGGCGAGGTGCCGTAGCTGTCGTCGTGCGCCCGCCGGGGATTACGGGACAGCCCTTAGGCTGGCGGTCACGGCAGACGCGACACGAGGAGCACCACCCATGGCCCGTCGGGTACACCGGCCACTGGAGGACCAGGAATTCGACTTCATCGTCGGCATGACGCAGGGCCCGGTCCTCGCCTACTTCATCGGTACGTGGCCCAAGGCCGTGGAGGCCTGCCGGACGATGGACAGCCTCGTCGCGGAACTGGCCGAGGAGTACGGGGACCGGCTGACCGCCGTCCGTACCGACATCACCCGCTGCCCCGGTCCGACCCGGCGCTACGAGGTGACCGGCGCCCCGACCGTCGTCCTCCTCAAGTCCGGCGAGGCCGTCGCGAGCCGGTCCGGGCCGCTGACCCGCGAGGAGTTCCGGGAGTTCCTGGACGCCGCCCTCTGAGAGGACCCCTGCGGGTGAACTCGGGCAGGCTGGCCGAAAGTGGCATAGGTGGGATAGGTGCCTCAGGCATGTAATGGAGTCCGGCACGACGGAACCATCGCCTGCGAGGTGTCGCTTTCATGTCCGAGACCAAGTCCGAGGCCATCGCCTTCCCCCAGGACCGAACCTGCCCCTACCACCCGCCGGCCGCCTACGAGCCCCTCCGGGAGGGCCGGCCCCTCTCCCGGGTGACCCTCTTCGACGGCCGCTCCGTATGGGTGGTCACCGGCCACGCCGAGGCGCGGGCCCTGCTCTGCGACGGCCGGCTCTCCGCCGACCGGCAGAACGACGCCTTCCCCATCCCCAGCCGGCGGTTCAAGGGGCTTCAAAAACGCCGCACGGCCCTCATCGGGGTCGACGACCCCGAGCACAACGCGCAGCGCCGGATGCTGATCCCCGCCTTCACGCTGAAGCGGACGGCCGCCCTGCGCCCGCGGATCCGCCGGACGGTGGACCGGCTGATCGACGAGATGGTGGCCCTGGGCTCCGAGGCCGAGCTGGTCAGCGCCTTCGCGCTGCCGGTGCCGTCCATCGTGATCTGCGACCTGCTCGGAGTCCCGTACGAGGACCACGAGTTCTTCGAGGGGCAGTCGCGCCGACTGCTGCGCGGCCCCGAACTGGCCGATGTCGAGGACGCGCGCCGCCGGCTCGACGCCTATCTGGAGGACCTGATCCGGCGCAAGCGCGCCGATCCGGGTGACGGCCTGCTGGACGAGCTCATCGCCCAGCGCCTGGAGAGCGGCGAGACCGATGTCGGGGAACTGGTCGCGCTGGCGGTGATCCTGCTGGTCGCGGGCCACGAGACGACGGCGAACATGATCTCGCTCGGCACCTTCACCCTGCTGCGCCATCCGGAGCGGCTGGCCGAGCTGCGGGCCGATCCCTCGCTGATGTCCGAGGCGGTGGAGGAGCTGATGCGGTTCCTGTCGATCGCCGACGGCCTGCTGCGGGTGGCCACGGAGGACATCGAGATCGGCGGGGTCACGATCCGCCCGGACGACGGGGTGATCTTCTCCACCTCCGTCGTCAACCGCGACTCGTCGGTGTTCGAGGAGCCCGACGCGCTGAACTGGCACCGGCCGACCCGCCACCACCTGGCCTTCGGCTTCGGCATCCACCAGTGCCTCGGCCAGAACCTGGCCCGTGCGGAGATGGAGATCGCGCTCGGGACTCTGTTCGAACGACTGCCCGGCCTGCGGCTGGCCGCCGAGCCGGACGGGATCCCCTTCAAGCCCGGAGACACCATCCAGGGCATGGTCGAACTCCCCGTGGCCTGGTGAGCGGCATGCGGATCTCCGTCGACCACGCGGTGTGCATCGGCGCCGGGCAGTGCGCGCTGACCGCGCCGGAGGTGTTCACCCAGGACGACGACGGCTTCAGCGAGGTGCTGCCGGGGCGGGAGGACGGCCACGGCAGTGCGCTCGTACGGGAGGCGGCGCGGGCGTGCCCGGTCTCGGCGATCTCCTTCCGCGAGGACTGAGGGCGGCGTACGTCCTGGCGCTGGAGATGTTCCTGTGGCAGCGCCCTTCGACGCGGACACCGCCCGCCGCACCGCCCCGCTCGCCGCGTGAGCCCCCAGGACCCCCGGCCCGCCCGCTGCTCGCCGAGTGCGGCGCGGGCCGGGGGCTGGCCGAGGTGATCGTCTCGGCCGTGGCCCGCCGGGCCCGCGTCGGCCGCGCCACCTTCTGCCTGCACTACGAGGACCTCGCCGCGCTCGCCGTCGACGCCTGCGCCGATGTCGTGCACGCCGCAATCGACGCCCTGCTCCTGCCGGGCGGCGCCGGCCCGCTCGGCGGGGCCCGCCGAGCGCGCGGACCGGATCCGGAGGGCTGCTCGTGGCCCTGCTCCGCGCCGGAGCCCCCACCGGATCACCGGCGGGGGCTCCTTCCTTTCGCGCTCCGGACTCGTGAAGCGGCTCTAGCGGGTGGTCACCCGCTCAGCCTGAGGGCCCTTGGGGCCTTGCGTGACCTCGTACTCGACCTTCGCGCCCTCGGCCAGTTCCCTGAAGCCGGCGGACTCGATGGCGGAGTAGTGCACGAACACATCGGGGCCGCCGTCGTCCTGCTGGATGAAGCCGAACCCCTTCTCCGAGTTGAACCACTTCACGGTGCCAGTTGCCATCAGTGCTGATCCTTCTCAACGTTCCACGCGGGCCGCACATGCGGCCGTCTCGATACTGCCCACCCGTCACCCGGACCACACCCCAGGCGCGGCCAATCGAGGTAAATCGGACATTCGACCGCCCCCGTCCGCCCCGGGAAGGGGCCCGCGCCGTTCGGTCTCCGCCATGCGGGGGCCGCATGATTCTCCCGGTGGGAACAGGCAGCAGTAGGCTCGAAGCACGCTGAGTCATGGGGTGAACACCTCAGGACCGCCCACCGGCAGTCCGACCCCGGCCGGCCGGCGCCGGGTGCGGGTGGCGGCCATCCGGCCCAGGTCCGGTCCGGGGAGCTGGATCCCGTGGCCCGGTAGGGGCCGATGGTAAAATGGCCCGGAAACTTGCGGCGCGGGGCGCTTTGCCCGGTGCGGACGTGTGGACGTGCGGACGTGTACGACGAGCCGGGGCCCGTACCGAGCGGTACGGGCCCCGGCTCGTCGCCGTTCGGCGCCCCCGTTCCCCGTCTCCCGGTCTGCGTTCCGCGTCCGTTCTCCTCACGAAAGGTTCTGCATGAAGAACCCGTCAGCTCATGGGCGCTTCGGCATCAAGGCCGGAGCCAAGGCAGGCACGAAGCCGGGTGCCCGGTCCGGCGGCAAGAGCCCCGGCAAGACGCCCCGGACGCTCGGGCCGCAGGGCGAGTTCGCCATGCCCCGGACGGGCACCCCGGCGCTGCCCCCGGTGACCTCGTTCGACGAGCTGGACCTGCCCCTTGAGCTGGTGAGCACGATGGCCGCCCAGGAGGTCCGGGAGCCGTTCCCGATCCAGGCCGCCACGCTCCCGAACTCCCTCGCGGGCCGCGACATCCTCGGCCGCGGCCGCACCGGCTCCGGCAAGACCCTCGCCTTCGGCCTCGCCCTGCTGGCGCGCACGGCGGGACAGCAGGCGGACCCGAAGCGGCCGCTGGCGCTGGTCCTCGTACCGACGCGCGAGCTGGCGCAGCAGGTGACCGAGGCGCTGGAGCCGTACGCGCGTGCCCTGAAGCTGCGGATGGCCACCGTCGTCGGCGGGCTGTCGATCGGCCGCCAGTCGGGCGCGCTGCGCACCGGCGTGGAGGTCGTCGTCGCCACGCCCGGCCGGCTCAGCGACCTGGTCGGACGGCGTGACGTGCACCTGGAGCGCGTGAAGATCACGGTGCTGGACGAGGCCGACCAGATGTGCGACCTGGGGTTCATGCCGCAGGTCACCGAGATCCTGGACCAGGTGCACCACGCCGGTCAGCGGATGCTGTTCTCGGCCACCCTCGACCGCAACGTCGACCAGCTGGTGCGCCGCTACCTGAAGGACCCGGTCTCGCACTCCGTGGACCCGCAGTCGGCCTCGGTCGGCACGATGGACCACCACGTGCTGCACATCCACGCGGCGGACAAGATCTCCACGGCGACCGAGATCGCGGCCCGCGAGGGCCGGGTGCTGATGTTCCTCGACACCAAGCACGGCGTCGACCAGTTCGTGAAGCACCTGCGGGCCATGGGCGTACGGGCGGAGGGCCTGCACAGCGGGAAGTCCCAGCCGCAGCGCACCCGGACCCTCGCGCAGTTCAAGGACGGCCTGATCACGGTCCTGGTCGCCACCAACGTCGCCGCGCGCGGCATCCACATCGACGACCTCGACCTCGTGGTCAACGTGGACCCGCCGGCCGACAGCAAGGACTACCTGCACCGGGGCGGTCGCACCGCCCGGGCCGGTGAGTCCGGCAAGGTCGTCACCCTGGTCGCCCCCAACCAGCGGCGTGACATCGTGCGCCTGATGGCCGACGCGAAGATCCGGCCCACCATCACCCAGGTGCGCTCCGGCGAAGCGGCACTGAGCCGGATCACCGGCGCCAGGGCCCCGTCCGGCGTCCCGCTCGCGGGAGCCGCGCCGACCGACGCCAAGGGGCGGCCGAGCGGTTCGGACCTCGGTTTCCGCGGCATGGGCACGCGGCCGGGCCGGCCGGGCAAGGCCAAGGAGTCGCGCAAGACCATCGAGGCACGGCAGGCCGCCGAGGCCCGCCGAGCGGCCCGGGTCCGCAGGGGCCTGTGACGGCACGGCGCCGGCCCCGCAGCGGGGCCGGCGCCGTGCCGCAGCCGGTGGAGGTCAGGCCCGGCGGCGCCTGCGGGCGACGATCGCGCGGGTGACGAGCGGCGGCAGCAGATCCTTGGCCAGCCTGCGCCACCCCGCACCGCGCCGGACCACGGTGGTGCGCGGGGCGGCCGCCGGCGCAGCGGCGGCGGGCCCGGCAGGTTCGGCCGGCTCGCGCAGCGGCTTCGGGGCGGGCGGCGCGGCCACGCCCTCGTCACCGATGCGCACGAGCGGGTGGCCCGCCACGATGTCCACGCCGTGCCACAGGTCGCCGCGGCCCTCCAGCCAGCTGAGCAGCGCCGCCTGGTGGGGCGCGGGGTCGCCCCAGGTCGCGTACAGCTTCGAGGCCGACACGGCGATGACGTGCAGGTCGCCGGTGGCCACCGCGGCCCATACGGCGGCGGCGACACCCGGGCAGTGCTCGGAGCGGTAGTCGTCGAAGGCGATCACCGCGTCCGGGGTGGCGAGGATGCGGGAGGAAGCGATGTCCTGGACGACGTGCTCGTGGAGGTGGGACGCGTCCACGTGGATGAAGCGGCAGCTCGCGGGCCGCACCCGGTCGCCCACGACCGAGGTCGGAGCCTGGATCAGGGTCGGCAGCGCCTCGTGGAAGGCAAGGTAGTTCGCCTCGAACGCGCGGCGCGTGAGGGTGGGGTACGAGCCCCGCATCTCCGCGAGGTTGAAGTCGTCGGGCGGGGGCGAATCGAAGAGGTCGCAAATGGTGAACTCCTCGCCGTCCCGCAGATATCCGGCGAGGAAGATCGCACTCTTGCCCAGGAACGCGCCCAGTTCCAGGATGTCGCCCGGCGATCCGGCGTCGCTGTTCTGGCGGGTCAGGAACCAGTCGAAGAGCACCTGGTCATACGCCGAGAACCAGCCCTTGACCTCGTCGTACGTGCTGGGCGTGGGCGGTGCGGGCTCGACGTCGGGGGTGGTGACGGGAGCCTGTGAAACGTGCGACACGGAGAGTCATCCTCCAGCGGGGTGGCATCGGTTCAACGCTGAGACCTGGCCAGGTAAGCCGACCATAAGCCCCCGAACGGGTTGTGACGAGCCCTTGTGGGAGTTGGCCTTCCAATTGGCCGGTCAGGTCCGCGCGACGCCGTACGTCCGTACGTCCGCTCAGAGCGTGGCGCGCCTGCGCAGGCGCTGGGCGGCGGTATTGCGCACGCGGCGGGTCCGGGCGGAGTCCGCGAGCAGGGCCAGTGCCTCGTACGAGACCGGCGACTGGGCGGCGGCCGTGCGCTGGCACCAGTCCGAGGCGGCCACGAGCTCCGCGGCCGACCACTCCCCGCCCGCGGCGACCGCCTTCAGCAGGATCCACTCGCGCAGCCGCCGGGCCGGGAAGGCGCGGCCGTCGAGTACGGCGTGCAGGGCGCGGGCCCAGGCGGAGAACTCCTCGGCGGCCAGGAGTCGTACGGCCCGGCGGTCGAGGTGGGTGACCACGGCGCTCTCGGCCATGACCGGGTCGGGGTCGCGCAGCACCGCGGCCACCGCCTCGGCCTCGCCGGCCGCCCTCGCCGCTCCCGCCGCGGCCGCCAGCCGGTCGAGGTGCCCGGCGTAGCGCCAGCGGTCGGGCGCGGCCGTCGCCGGGCCGCCCCCCGGCGCCTGCCTCGTCTGGTGCTCATGTCTCCCCATACCGCTCATTCCACACGACCGGTGTGAAGGGGCGGCGCCCAGGGTCCCGCCAGGCGGGGCGGTGCGGTGGGATGTGCCCCCTCACACCTGCTCGAAGTGGAAGGACTTGATGAAGCAGTCCCGGGGCTGGCCGACGGCGAAGAAGACGCAGTCCACCAGCGACTGGGCGGTCAGGGGGTCCTTCGCGGTGCGCGGGGCGCTGTCCCAGACGTCCGAGAGCGGGTCGTGGTTGTCGAAGTCCGGCGGGTAGAGGGAGATCACGCGCACGCCCTGGTCGCGCAGGCGGCGGGAGAGGATCTCGGTGAATCCGGCCTGGGCGCTCTTGGCGGCGTAGAAGGCGTCGTGCGCGTCGGAGCGGTGGTGGCCGGCGTCTCCGCAGCCGGAGACCATGGTCACGATGTCCGGCTTGGCCGACTTCAGGAGCAGCGGGAGGAAGGCCTTGGTCACCAGGACGGTGCCGGTGGCGCCGGAGGCGAGGGTGTCGACGACGTCCTCGTCGGAAGCGGACAGCAGATCCGTTCCGTGCTGGTAGCGGGAGCCGTTGTTGATCAGGACGTCGATGTGGTCGGTGCGGGCGGCGACCGCCTCGGCGAACTCTCGTACGGACGCAGGGTCGGTGAGGTCGCAGGCGAAGGCGTGGACCCGGTCCGCGTCGAGGCCTTGCGCGCGGATCTCCTCGCGGACCCGTTCGGCGGCTTCGAGGGTCCGGGCGGAGAGGTAGATCTCGGCGCCCCGTCCGGCGAAGCGGAGGGCGAGGGTCCGACCGAAGTCCCGTCCCGCGGCGGTGATCACGACGCGGTGGTGTTCAAATGCCATGGCTGCGCTCCTGATTGGTGGTCTATACACAGGATCTCAGGCGAGGCGCACGGCTGTTCGGGCGGGGCAGCCCTCCGGCTCCACCGGCGGACTCTCTGCCGGCCGGTCGGCGCCGGTCAGTCCGGCGTCGGTTCCTCTCGCTGCTCGGGCAGCGGCGCCCCCGTCTCCAGCAGGGTCTTCAGGCTGGAGGCGAGCATCGGCCAGGCGCGGGAGCACATGCCGAGGAGCGTGCCGCCGGGCGCGAATCCCTCGTGGTGGATGGTCAGCCGCGTGAGGGTGTCACCGACCGGATCGATCTCGTACGTGACCCGCGTGCGCGGTTCGCGCGCCAGCTCGGCCCGCAGCTCCTCGTCGATCCCGGCGGAGGCGGCCCACTGCGGGGTGAAGGTGTGCCAGGTGTAGGAGAGCCTGCGGTCCGGGACACAGTCCAGGACCACCTGGGCGGGGTCACTGGTACGCGACCCCCGCTCGACCCAGGCCATCGGCGAGCCCACGGCCCAGTCCGTCTCGAAACTGAGGCCCCAGTACCGCCGGGTGAGGGCCGGCTCGGTGAGGGCCTGCCAGACCCGGTCCGGGTCGGCCTGGATGTACAGGGTGTAGTGGATCTCGCTGTCGCTCATGGCCCCATGCTGCGGGACCGGTCGCCGTCAACCCCGGATTGGCCAGGCCGCCGTTGATGCCGGCCGCCGGGGGCGTCACCAGCGGATGCCCGGTTCGGGGAGTTCCGTGGGCGGGATGCGGGGCGGGGCGGGCAGGCAGAGGCGGGCGCGGGCCGCGTGCACCGCCGTGAGCTCGTGCCGGCCGGCGGGGCCCCAGTCGCTGAGCTCGCGGACCTGCTCGGGGGTGGCGAGCAGCCGGGCGTACGCCGGATCCGCGGCCGGGGCGACCGCGGTGAGGCGGGCCGCCGTACGGGCCAGGGCGCCGTGGTCCGCGTACCGGTAGCCGAGCGCGAGCGCCCCGACGGCCGGCGCGGCCTGCGCGGGCGGCAGGTGCGCGGCGCCGGTGGCGCGGGCGACGAGCAGCAGGACCCGGCCGTCGGGGGCGAACAGCCAGCCGGAGTGTTCCCGCACGGGCAGGTGGCCGGGGACGGGGCCCGGGATCCAGGTGCCGTGCTGCGGGGTGCGGCGGGTACGCAGGACGCCGAGCCGGTCGAGCGCGGTGGGGGTGGTGGGGCGGCCGTCCTCCAGCAGGGCGGGTCCGGCGCCGTTGACGCGGGCGCGCAGGGCGGACAGGGCGCGGCGGGCGTCTCCCGGCTCCATGAGGGCGGGCAGGTCTGCGGGCTCGGCGAAGTCGATGCCGGTGATCTCCTGCGCGGGCAGGCGGACCGACTCGATCCGGTCCCGGTTCCAGGTGCCGCCGTCGTAGACGTGCAGGATCTCGCCGGGGAACCGCATCTCGGGCGGGAAGCCGGGGGCGTCGGCGGGGATCCAGTCCACGGCGAGGCCGCGCGGGTAGTGGCCGTCGACGCCGAGTTCCTCGCGCATCTCGCGGGCCGCGGCGGCGGCGGGCGCCTCCCCCGCGTCGACCGCGCCGCCGGGCAGCAGCCGGTCGGGCCGGTAGTCGACCGTCTGGACGAGCACCCGGCCGTCGGAGTCGGTGACGAGGACGACCGCCCCGGTCCAGAGCGCGGCGCGCGAGGCGCCGTACTCGGCCGGTGTCATCCAGGTGCCCGCCCGTCCGGAATCGTCGGTCAGTTGCGGCATCGGAACTCCGTTCACCGTGGGTGGGCCCGCCGGCTGTGCAACAGCGGGCACGGTCGGCGGGTTACGGCGCCCGCCGGGCACAACTCCTTGATCCGCTTTACCCTCCCTATACCTGCTTATGACCGGGTTACGTGGATCTTGGTACCTTCTGTGATACGGACTGGTGGCGTGGAAGCCGCCGGTCCGACCATGTGACCGGCCGGAGGAGAGACCACGACGATGCGACGCGCACCCCGTACAGCGACCGCCACGGCCACCGGCAAGCGGTGGACCGCCCCAGTGGTCGCCGGTGCGGCGGGCGGCGCCGCTGCCCTGGCCTTCGGCGGGCTGTACGCCGCCGGGCTGCTCCTGGCCGGAGAGGACGTCGCCGCGGGCACCAAGGTGCACGGCGTCGACATAGGCGGGATGAGCCGGGCGCAGGCCCGCCAGGCCCTGGCCCGGGAGCTCGGACCGGCCACGCAGGCCCCGCTCGGCCTGCGCATAGGCGATCGCACCGAGCAGGCCGCGCCGGGTGCTCTCGGGTTGTCCGTGGACACGGCCGCGACCGTCGACCGCGCCGCCCGCACCGGCTCCGACCCGCTGACGGTGATCGGCCGACTCTTCACCTCCGGCGACCCGGACGTGCGGCCGGTGGTCCGGTTCGACGAGAAGACCGCCCGCGACGCCCTCGACGGCATATCCCAGAAGACCGGACAGGAGGCCCGCGAAGGCTCCGTCGCCTTCGAGAAGGGCAGGGCGAAGCTCTCGCCCCCGGTCACCGGCATCGCCCTCGACATCGACCGCTCCCTGGACACGCTGCGCGCCGCCTACCTCACTCCCGGCAGGACCTCGGGCTCCAAGGGCTTCGGCGTCTCCGGCACCTCCGTCGAGTTGCCGGTGCTGCGGACGGAGCCGCGCGTCGGACCGCGGGAGACGAACCGGGCCATGAAGGAGTTCGCCGAGCCGGCCATGTCGGCTCCGGTGACCCTCACCGTCGCCGGTGAGCGAATATCCGTCGCGCCGGCCGTCTTCGGCAGGCACCTGACGATGAAGGACGACGGCCAGGGCCGGCTGGTGCCGCGCCTGGACGAGAAGGCCCTGTTCACCGATCCCGCGCTCAGCGCGCCGCTGCGCCGGGCCACCCCGGGGCCGGTCGAGGCGGAGCTGCGGACCGACGACGGCGGGCAGGTCGTGGTCGCCGAGGACGGCCGGGCGGGCCGCGAGATCACCGCCGAGGCGCTGGGCAAGGCCGTGTTCCCCCTGCTGACCGGCGAGGGCGCGGCGGCCCGTACGGGCGGGGTCGCGACCGAGACGGTCCAGCCCCGGCTCACCCGGGAGTCGGTCCGGCGGCTCGGCATCAAGGAGCGGGTGTCCTCGTTCACCGTGCCGTTCGAGCAGGCCGCGTACCGGACGACGAACATAGGCCGGGCCGCCGAGCTGATCAACGGCTCGCTGGTCCTTCCCGGGGATACGTGGAGCTTCAACAAGCGGGTCGGCGAGCGGACGAAGGAGAACGGCTTCGTCGAGGGCATCATGATCAACAACGGCCAGTACCAGAAGTCGCCGGGCGGCGGTGTCTCGGCCGTCGCGACCACCGTCTTCAACGCGATGTTCTTCGCCGGCGTCAAGCCCCTGGAGTACGGGGCCCACTCCTTCTACATCGAGCGCTACCCGGAGGGCCGCGAGGCCACCGTCGCTTGGGGAAGCCTCGACCTGCGCTTCGCCAACGACTCGGGCAAGGCCCTGTACATCCAGGCCGAAGCCACCGAAACATCCGTCACCATCACCTTCCTCGGGACGAAGAAGTACGACGAGGTCAAGGCCGTGAAGGGCCCCCGCACCAACGTCAAGCAGCCCGCCGAGCGCGTCGGCAGCGGCCCCGAGTGCGTGCCGCAGACGCCGCTGGAGGGATTCGACGTGGCCGTGGACCGCATCTTCGTCAAGGGCGGCCAGGAGGTGAAGCGCGAGACGATGAAGACCCGCTACACCCCGCGCGACACCGTCACCTGCAACGAGACTCCCGCTCCGGCCGCTTCCCCGCTCCCTCACCCGTCCGGGTGAGCGGGGCCCCTGCCGGGGTCCGGTACGGCAGGGTGGGCGGATGCAGTCGTACCGGGCTCTGCCCCTGTCCCTGATCCTCGCCGCCCTGATGCTGGCGGCCACCACCGGGTGCGTGACCGTCCGGCCGCCGGGGCCCGCGCAAGCGCCCCGGCTGGAGCCGGCCGGTCCCGGAACGCAGCCACGGCAACCGGCGGTGGAGGCCGGTCCGTTGGGGCCGCTGCCCGGGGATCCGCCCCCGACGGCGGGCCCGGGACCCGGATCACCACCGGCTCCGCCGCCGGCCGACAGCAGGCGCCCCGAGCCCCGCCGGGCCGCGCCGCTGCCCGCCGCTCCCCGCCAGGCCGCCGACCGGCCGCAGCGCCGCGCCGTCGCCCCCCAGCCGGCGCGCCGGGCCCCGGCCGCGAAGTCCCGGGGGCGGGAGCAGCCCGTACGCACCCCGGTCCGGCCCGCGCCGCAGCGCACGTACGACATGGCAGCCCTGTGCGAGGCGGCCCGGGGCACGGTGCACCCGTCCATCGTCGCCCTGTGCCGCTGAGGCTCCCGGCGAGGGTTAATGGGGTGGAGTGGTCCGGTCTGGATTACCTACAGTGACCGGGCACCCCGTCGCCGAGCTGGAGCCGATCATGCGCACGCACTACCCCCGTACGGCGCATCTGCCCTGGTCCCCCGGCGCCACGGCCGATGACGTACGGGCCTCGGGTCCATCGGCGCTGGCCGGGCGGGAGGTGGTCGTCACCGAGAAGCTCGACGGGGAGAACACCACCCTGTACGCCGACGGCCTCCACGCACGCTCCCTCGACTCCGGACACCACCCCTCGCGAGCCTGGGTCAAGGGCCTCCAGGGCCGGATCGGCGCCGGGATTCCGGCCGGCACGCGCGTGTGCGGCGAGAACCTCTACGCCCGCCACTCCCTGGCCTACGAGGATCTCGACAGCTGGTTCTACGGCTTCTCGGTGTGGGACGGCGACCACTGCCTCGGCTGGGACCGGACCGTACGCTTCCTGCGCCGGCTCGGCGTCCCCGCCCCGCGCGTCCTGTGGCGCGGGATCTACGACGAGAGGGCGCTGCGCAAGCTGCGGCTGGACACCACCCGCCAGGAGGGCTACGTCGTACGGACGACGGCGGGCTTCGAGCGCGCGGACTTCGGGCGGTACGTGGCCAAGTGGGTCCGCGGCGGCCACGTGCGGACCGACACCCACTGGATGTACGCGCCGGTCGTCGCGAACGGGCTCGGGCCGGGTGCGCCGCTGTGGGCGGTCCGCTCCGGCTCCGCGCCGGACGTCGCCGGGCTGCTGGGCGCACTCGGAACGCCTGGGCCGGATCCGCGGACCACACCAGAAGCGGAGAACGCCGTCGCCGAGGTCGCCGCACGGCTCGACGGGGCGGGTCGGACCGGGGAAGCCCGGCTGACCGGGATCCTGGCCGCCGCGCTGCACCGCGAGCCCCGGGCCGCACTCGCGGCGCGGCTGGGCGCGGGACCGCTCGGGATGCGGACGGCCCGGCGGGTGGCGGACCTGGTCGGGCTGTACCCGGCCCTGCGCCGGCCGTTCCCGGACGCGGAGCGGCGGGCCGGGCTGGTCCGGATCGCGTCGGCAGCCGACCTCGGGGTGCTGCACGCGCTGGCGTCGGAGCTGCCGGGGGGCAGCGCGGACGACACGGACGCCACCGAGGCGCGGGAGTGCGTGGAGTGGTCCGCGCTGTACGCCGAGGAGGCGGGGCTGCTCGGCGCGGACCCGCTGGAGCCGCTGCGCACCGGGCTCCGCGAGGCGCTCGGGGCCATCGGCGGGCTGGACGAGGACGCGGCCGACCGATGCTGGGCCGAGGCCCGCGAAGCCTTCGGCCGGGGCGGGATCTCCACCGCCGAGGAGGCGGTGGCCGCGACCTGGCGCTGGCGGGACGCGAAGTCCTTCCCTCGGCTGGTGCAGTTGTGCGGGCCCTCGGGCAGCGGCAAGAGCACCTGGGCGCGGAGCCTGCCGGGCGTCGACGCGTACGTGGGGCTCGACGAGCTGCGCGCCGCCCGGGGTTCGCGCGCCGACCAGCGGGCCAATCCGGAGGTGCTGCGCGAGGGCCTGGACCGGCTGGACCGCGCACTGGCCGCCGGTGGCACGGTCGTGTGGGACGCCACCTCCCTGACCCAGCAGCAGCGCGGCCTCGCCGGGGCGGTCGCACGGCGCCGCGACGCGCTGGTCACGCACGCGGTGGTCATCGTCGAGGAGGCCGAGCTGGTGCGGCGCAACGCCGTGCGCCCGCATCCCGTACCGGCGCCCGTCCTGACGGCGCAGCTACGCCGGTTCAGCCCGCCGTATCCGGGCCAGGCACACCGGACCTGGTACATCGGCGCGAGCGGCGCCGTCGAGGACACGGCCGGCGGCCTGGCGCCGTACGACGAGGCGGAGGACGTCTGATGCGTACCAGTGAGGAGCTCTACCACCAGGTCCGCTGGGATCCCCGCTTCGATCCGGCGCGGTTCACCTTCGGTCTGCTCCAGCGCGGCGCCGCCCCCAAGCGGATCCCGCTGCCCTCCTTCGTACCCGGGGGCGACATCCCGTGGCACCGGGTGCTGTTCGTCGAGGCGGACGGCGAGCTGGTGTGGGACCGGGCCACCGGTGTGGACCGGATCGACACCACGCGGGCCGGACGGGTACGCGACCAACGGCTGCTGGGCTCCCCCTTCTTCACCGCCCGGACCCCGCACGCGTGGGACCCGTCGGGCGTCGGCGCGTGGCGGCCGGTGCAGGCCGGGCCGGTCGCCCAGGGCCCGGCGAGCGTGCGGCTGCTGACCTGGAACACGCTGTGGGACCGCTACGACGCCGCGCGCATCTCCACCGCCCGGCGCAGGCCGATGCTGCTGGCCGAGCTGGCCGCGGCCGACGCCGATGTGATCGCGCTCCAGGAAGTCGAACCGGCGCTGCTGTCCCTGCTGATGGCCGCGCCGTGGGTACGGGCCGAGTACACCCTGGGCACCGATCCGGACGGCGCCGACGTGGTCGACAGCGGGCTGCTCATCCTGAGCCGGCTGCCGGTGCGGGAGGCGGGGGCGCACCGGCTGGGCCCGCACAAGGCGGTCACCGCCGTCACCGTGGACACGGCCGCCGGGCCGCTGGTCGTCGCCGCGACACACCTGACCAGCGACCACACCGAGAACGGCGCCGACCTGCGGGCGGGCGAACTGGTGCGCCTCGCCGACGGGCTGAGCGGCGTCGACGCCGGGCTCGCGCTGCTCGGCGACTTCAACGACGGCCGCTCCGGGGCCGGGGGACCTGCCGCCGCGCTGGGGATGCGGGACGCGTGGAACGACGTACACGGCGCGGCGGACGACACGCCGACCTTTGATCCCGGCGCCAATCCGCTGGCCGCGGTGGGTTCGCTGTCGGGGCGGGCGGGCCGCCTCGACCGGATCCTGCTGCGGTCCTCCACCGCGTGGGTAGCGGCCGCGGCGCTGCGGGGCGACTCGCCCGCGCCGGACGGGCTGTTCATCTCCGACCACTTCGGGGTGGAGGCCACGGTGGACTTCGGTGAGCGGGGTGACGGGCGGGGCGGACGGGCGCTGATCGGCGTACCGGCGACCGCGCGGACGGCGGTGGCGTGGCCGGCGCCGTCCGACCCCGACATCGCGGACCTGCGCCGGGAACACGACCCGCAGGTGGACCGCTGGCCGGCGCACGTCAACCTGGTCTTCGGCTTCGTACCGGAGTCCTCCTTCGAGGAAGCGCTGCCGCTGCTGGCCGAAGTGGCGGCCGGGAAGCGGCCGTTCACCGCCCGGCTGGAAGGAGTGCACAGCTTCGGGCACCGCGAGGACGCGACCCTGTGGCTGGACCCGGCGGCGGGCGAAGGCGGTGACGCGCCGTGGCAGGAGCTGCGGCGGGCGCTGGTGGAGCGGTTCCCCGGCTGCGCGGGGCGCGGCGGCTCCGCGGGGTCCACGGGGGATACGGAGGATACGGGGTACACCCCGCACCTGACGCTGGGGCGGAGCCGGGATCCGCAGCGGGCGCTGCGCGCGTGCGCGGCTCGGCTCGGGGGCGGGCGTACGGCGCGGGTCCGGCAGCTCGCGGTGCTGTCCCGGCGTGGGGACGGAGGGCCGATGGAGGTCCGGGCGACCGTGGACCTCGGGACGGGCGAGGTGCGGTGGACGCGGGAGGGCTCGCCCACGGCCGCGTACCTGTCGGCCGCGCGGGATGAGGCGCTGCGGCCCGCCGGGCCGATCGTGGAGCGGATCGCGGCGGCGCTGGGTGACGGCGCGGTGGTGCGGGTCGCCGGGTCGCGCGCGATGGGCTGCGCGCCGCCGTGGGCGGACCTGGACCTGGTGGCGGCGCTGCCGGGGGAACCGGGCATCTCCTGGGTACGGGAGCGGGTGGCGGCGGCGCTGCCGGAGGCCGGGCGGCTGCGGGTGGTGACGGGCGCGCGGGTGCCGGGGCTGCGGTTGCGGCTCGGCCGGCGGGACGTGGACCTGGTGGTGGTCGCCACCGGCGCGCTGGACCCGGCGCGGGCGGTGGCGCGGCGGGCGGAGCTGGGCGAGGCCGCCGCCGTGGCGCTGAGCGCGCTCGACGACGCGGATGCGGTACGGGAGTCCGTGGGCGCGGAGCATGCCGCGTTCGCCCGGCTGGCGCTGGAGGTGAAGGCCTGGGCGCGGGCCCGGGGTCTGGACGCGGCGCCGTTCGGCGGCCTGCCGGGGCTGGCCTGGGCGGTGCTGGCGGCGCGGACCGTCCAGGACGCCGTGGACCTGTCCCCCGCGTCCCTGCGGCGGGAGTTCTTCGGGACGTGGGCCGCCTGGGACTGGACGGAGCCGGTGAGCCTGGCGCCGTCCGGCCCGGTCCGCGCCGAACCGGACCCGGTCACCGTGCTGACCCCCTCGGAGCCGGTCCGCAGTTGCACCGCCCAGGTGGGTCCCGGCATGCGGGATCTGCTGGTGCGCGAGCTGTACGCGGCGTGGGAGCTGCTGGAGGAGGACCCGGACGCCATGGACCGGGTGCTGGACGCCCCGCCGCTGCACCGCCGGCACGCGGCGTGGGCGGTGGTCACCGTACGGGCGGACACGGAGCCGGAGTTCGAGGAGAACCTGGGCCGGGCCCGGGGCCGCCTGCGCGCGCTGCTGGGCGCGCTCGCCGCGGCCGGCGTCGCGGACGCCCATGCCTGGCCCCGGCCCTTCGAGCTGACCGGCACGCTGGCCCGCTACGGCATCGGCCTGGGCGCCACCCCGCCCGACGCGGCCCGGCTGGCCGGCCTCACGGCCCCTTGGTCCGCCGGCCTCCCGGGGGTCGAGGTGACGTGGGCCGCCAACGGTGAGGTGCCGGACCTGGCCTGAGCGGGCCGGGGCCGGCGGGGCGATCCCGTCCCGCCGCGCGCGGCCGGCGGCCGAGAGGATCACCGCATGGGTTCCCGCCGACGGGCCCATGCCGCGTAGGCGCCCCGGGCAGGTCCGCGCCGCGCGGCAGCCCGGACCGTCCCTTGCGCACCGACCGGTGATCACAGGGCTTTCCGCAGCGGCCCGTGCCGAGGTCGCGCGCGTCGAGCAGAGCCGCACATACCTCTGGCCGGATGTGACGGCCGACGCCGTCAGCCCTGTGTCGAGGCGGCGGGCTCGCGCGCTCCGCCGCCTCGTCGACGTACTCGACGACCTCTACTGACCGCGGTCCGTTGCCGGGCCGGGCGGCGCGGGTGGGAGTCTGCTCAGACCTCGATGACGATCTTGCCCGCCGTGTGGCCGGTCTGGCTGAGGGCGAAGGCTGCCGCCAGTTCGCCGAGCGGGAAGGTCTCTGCGACGGTGACCGTCAGCTCTCCGGCGTCGGCGAGGCGGCCGAGGGCGGCGAGGTCGTCGCCGGACGGGCGGACCCACATCCACTCGCCGCCGGAACCGACCACGGTCGGGTCGGCGACGGAGGCGTGTCGGCCGTCGTCGTGCAGCACGTCGCGGGTGACGTCCAGGACGCCGCCGACGAAGTCGGCGACGACGGTGGCGCCCTCGGGGGCGAGGGCGAGGACACGGTCCTTGAGGCCGTCCCCGTACGCGACGGGTTCGCAGCCGAGCGCCCGCAGCCGGTCGTGGTTGCGCGGGGAGGCGGTGCCGATGACCCGGGCTCCGAGCGAGCGGGCGATCTGCACGCCGAAGGAGCCGACGCCGCCCGCCGCGCCGTGCACGAGGACGGTGTCGTCCTTGCCGGTGCCGAGGCGGGTCAGCAGCTGATAGGCGGTCAGTCCGGCCAGTGGCAGGCCGGCCGCCTGCCGCCAGTCGAGGGAGGCGGGCTTGTGCGCGAGGGCCCGTACGGGCACGGACACGAACTCGGCGAAGGTGCCGCCGTGCACGTAGTCCTTACGGGCGTACGCCATGACCTCGTCCCCGACCGCGAACTCGGGGGTGTCGATGCCGACGCGCTCGACGGTGCCGGCCACGTCCCAGCCCGGGACCACCGGATACATGACGTCCATCATGCCGTCGAGCCCGCCCGCCATGATCTTCCAGTCGACGGGATTGACGGAGGCGCACCGGACCCGGACCAGCACTTCGGCCGGTGCGACCTTGGGCATCGGCAGCCGGCGCTCGGAGAGCACGTCCGTTCCGCCGTACGTCTCGTACGCCATCGCCCGCATGGTGTTCCCGGTGTCCTGCGGCATGTACACGCCCTCTCCGTGAGCCCTGCTGTGACCTCTTCCTCATCCCACCACGACAGCCCGTGTCCGCCCCGGGAGGCGGGGCGGACACGGCGCGCCGGACCTCACTCGTACTCCGTGCCGCCCTTGCGCGTCAGATAGGCCGGGCTGACCGCCTTGGCGATGGCCCGGCCGCCGACCACCGGGCTGTACCGCTCGGCCACCGGCCGGATGACGACTCCCTCGCGCAGGTGCAGGCTCCGCCCCGAGACGCCCTCCCGGCCGCTCGCCAGCTCCAGGACCGTCTCCAGGGCATAGGGGCCTTCGAACAGCCTTGGTACGAGGGGAAGTTCACCGTCCGGGAGCACCTCGGCCGGATTCAGCCAGCGCACGTGACCGTCGATCTCGGCGGACACGTCGTAGACGGCGTAGCCGGGCGGCGCGTCGGCCACGGACGCCTTCGCTCCGTACGGCAGGTCCTGCACCCCGGCCCCGTAGACCTCCGCGAAGATCCCGATCCGGCTCGCGCCCAGCCGCTCGGCGAGCCGGGCGGCGGCCTGCGGCACGCCGTGGCCGCGTACGGCGCGCCAGTACAGGTTGCGCTCGTCCTCCTGGAGGGCCAGGCCCTTGGACCCGAAGCCCTTGGACGAGACGAACACCCGCTGCTCCTCGACGAGATACGTCATCAGGCAGGCGGTGCCGTGGAGCTTCTCGGTCAGGACCACGGGCTCGCCCGGCTCGAAGATCTGCGGGTAGCGCTGGAGGTTCTCGATGTCCACCCACGGCAGCAGTTCGGGGGCCGACTCGACGTCGCCGCTCATGCTCGTGGGGATGGGCGGCGACCACTTGACGATGCCGAGCGACTCCGCGAAGTCGGCGCCCTCCTTGGCCGCCAGGGCGAGATCGACCCCGTCCAGCGCGCGAGGCCGGCACACCAGGCCCTGGGAGAGTTCGCCGCGCAGCCGGACGGCCCTGACCCGGTCGCCGGCGCTGCCGGCCAGCCGGCCCGTCAGGCCCAGCTCCTCGATCAAGGCGGTCGGCAGTACGGCCTGTTCGGGTATGTACAGCGCGAAGTCGCCGGTGCGGTAGGCGCCCTTGGCGACGACGGCCCGGTAGAGGCCGACCTGCGCGAGTTCCAGCGCGTCGGCGTTCGGGTGGTCGTGGACGGTCAGTTCTTCGACGGTGACACGCAGGGTGGCCATGGTGCGGCTCCTCGGACTTCGTGGACGGGGAGTGGTACCGGATCACTGTCGTGGCTGCTATTTACGCTGGTCCAGCGCATTTTCCGGTGGTATTGCACGCAGGAGGCCCACATGTCACATCGCCGGGTCACGGTCGTCACCGGAGCAGCCCGCGGCGTCGCGGAGCTCCGGCGGCCGGTGACGAGCGGGGCTCAGCCGAAGGCCGCCCGCGTCGCCGGGCCGTAGACGCCTCGGGGGTCGCCCTTGATGTCCCGGTCCCGCTGGAGCTGTGCGACGCCGCGGCGGGTCTGCTCGTCGTAGACCCCCGTCGCCGAGACGTACGTGAACCCCTGCCCGTAGAGCCGCTCCTGGAGGGTGCGCACCTCGGGCCCACTGTCCCCGAAGCGCAGCGTCCCGGACGTCTTCGCCAGTGGCTTCGCGGCGGACCGGCTCGCCTCCGGGGCCGCGGCGTTCTCGGACGCGGAAGCGGAGACCGAGGGCGAGGGCGAGGCGGACACCGAAGCGGAGACGGAGGGCCGCGCCGAGGGTCTTGCCGTGGGCTCGGCGTCCCCCGCGCCCGGGCTGCGGGCGGGCAGTTGCGGCACGGACAGGCCGGGGGGCAGCGCGGACCGCGTGGGCTCCGGTTCGGGCTCCTCCAGCACGGCCACCAGCGTGCCCGCCGTGGCCAGCACGAGCAGGGCCAGCGCCACGAGCGCCGCGGCCGGCAGCCGGCCCTCGCGCCGGTGCCGGGCGCTGACGGTCACGGCGACGGTCACCGACGGGCCGGCGCCGCTCTGCCGGGCGGCGCCATCGGGCAGCGGCGGGTACGGAGTCGGATCCAGCGGCCAGGCGGGGCTCGTCCGGTGGTAGGGGTCGTCGGGAACGATCCCGCCCTCGTGGGGATGTTGGGACACGGTCGTCTCCCGACTGGGGGTGTCTTGGCCGTCCGGCCGGTCAAGACCGTGCCTGAAGTGCAGCTCGTACGGTGGTTCTCGACCGGACTCTTTCGTCCGCGACCACTCCGGTCAAGCCGTGCGCCCGGTTCACCCCATTCATCCGTTGTGTTCGGCATCCGCGACCCCGGCTCAGCGCTCGGGGCGGCGTCACCCGCAGGCGTGAGCCGCGGGCCCCCGGCGCGCCGGGACTACGGCATGGTGGTCGGATGCAGTCACGCCGGGCCGCTCTGCCCCTCTCCCTCCTCGCGCTCCTCGCGAGCGCCGGCTGTGTCTCCGCCGGGCCGCAGGCCCCCGTCCCGGGCCCCTCGCGTGGTTCCATGCCGCCCCACGGCACTCCCGACGCGCCGGACGCCTCCGACGGGCACCGCGCGGCCGACCGCCGGCCGGTCCAGCCGCTGCCGCTGCCCCTGGGCGAGGTGCCGGAACCCGAACCGACCCCGACGCCCCCACCGGCCGCGCCCCCGCGCAAGACCCGCCCGGCCGCCGAGCCTTCCGCGAAGCCCGCTCCGTCCCGGCGCCTGCGGGCGCTGATCGACACCGAGAAGCTCGACGCGTGCGGCTCGCTCCAGCAGATCTTCAGCGGCGGCGAGGC
>NZ_JBSFTP010000070.1:0-39564 GCF_053591315.1 Streptomyces sp. NPDC003042 | reverse complement strand
GGCCTTGATCGAGCGCTGGGCAGGCCTTGCACCTGCATCCCCCCACGGGAAGTGGGGTGTCTTTCCTTGGACCACCAACGCCAGTCCCACAACCGTCAGCCACGGCTGCGAGCGCGAGATCAAATATATCGCAGGAATCCAGCCACCCGCCACCGGCAAGACACCCGGCTGCCCGTGGGCGACGCCTACCGCGAGCCGGACCCGAGCAAGGAGAGAAGGCTGCCGCTCCTGCAGTGGCCGCGCTCGGCGCCGCCGGGCGGCGGGCCCTCGCGCATAGGGACCAGGGGTAGCCGACTACGCCTGACGTTTCCAGAGCGTCACTTCGGTGAGGTAGGTGGGAACGTCGTACAACTTGTGCGTCGACGGCTCGACAGTGACGATCTTGACCATGGCGAGGTTGCCCTTGGACGTGACGGTGCACAGCAGGTCGCCCTGGACGAGGGCGCTGTCCGCGCCGGTGAGGTCTGAGCCCGACAGCCGCTCGGGGATGGGGTTGGTGGCGGCTGCGGTCGCGCACAGTTCAGGGGTGGGACCCGTGCTCTTGCCGAACGACGTTCCGCTCTTGACGTCCTCGTAGCCCATCTGCAGCTCCCGGTCGCGCCAGCTGATGTCGCCGAACGGGGCCACCTTCGGGAAGTCGAGGTCGACGTCGTTGAACTTTCCGAACTCTCTGGGCGCCAGGAGCTTCACCGGCTTGTCCTTGAACACCACGGTGTAGGGCGACGCCTGCGGCCCGGCAGCCGGGCTGCTGGCCTGCGCCGTGGGGGCCGTGCTCTGCGGCTGGTCCGCTGTCTTCTTCTTGTCGTCACTCGCGTTCTTCCGGGCGCCGTTGCCGCCGTCGCCGTCTGCGCTGGTGACGTACCAGATGCCTCCTGCCAGCGCGACCGCCAGAACCCCCGCGCCCACGACCAGGGGTACGCGGCTGCGGCCTGCGGATGCGGGGGCTGACGGGCCCGACGGAGCGGCGACGGCCGCAGCCGCCGGGGCACCGTATGCCGGGGAGTACGAGCCGCCGGTCGGCCCCTGGGTCGGCGCGTACGCGGGGTGGGCCGGACCCGATGCCTGGGTGGGTGCGTAAACGGGCCGGTTCGGTTCGGCGGTCCGGGTCGGCGTGTATCCGGGCTGGAACGCGGGCGGGGTCGGCGACTGCGGAGGTGACTGCGCCATCAGCTCGCGCCGCGTGATGTCGGCGGTGAGCGGTGCGGGCAGCCAGTTCGCGAAATCTCGCAGGTCCCGGCCCGCTGCCTGCCGGCACCATTCGGCGAGTTCCGCCGGCTGGGGCCGCTGCGCGGCGTCGGCGGTCAGGCATCGTTCCAGCAGGGGACGCAACGGGTCCGGGTAACCGCTGAGATCCGGTGCCTTCTGGGGGGTGTTGGCTATCGAGGCAGCGATCGAGATGCCCGAGCCGTCACCGTACGGGTGGCGGCCGGTGGCCACGACAGCGGCGATCAGACCCAGCGCGAAGATGTCGGTCGCGGGGGTGACCGGCCGGCCCAGCGCGTGCTCGGGAGACATGTACTGCGGGGTTCCGATGAAGCCGCCGCTGCGCGTGAGTTGGGTCGTGTCCGTGGCCCGCGCGATACCGAAGTCGATCACCCAGGGGCCGTTCGAACTGAGCAGGATGTTGCTCGGCTTGAGATCGCGGTGCACGACCGAGGCGGTGTGTACCGACTGCAGGGCTTGCGCGGTGCAGCCGATCAGCTGGAACACGGCGGGCAGCGGCAGCGGGCCGTGAGCGGTGAGAGCGCCGTCGAGCGCCATGCCCGGAACGTAGGCGGTGACGAGCCAGGGCTGCTCGCCGCTGGTGTCGTGGTCGAGGACCGGCACGATGTGGTAGCCCTGCACACGGCGGGCCGCCTGCACCTCGTGTTCGAAGCGGGCCCGGAACTCCTGCTCCTGGGCGAACTCCCGACGGATCACCTTCAACGCGACCGGCTGATTCCCCCGGGTCCGGGAGAGGTAGACGGATCCCATGCCGCCTTCGCCGATCTTCGCGAGCAGCCGGTACCCGGCGATCTCCTGCGGATCGTTCGGTCCGAGTGAGCTGAGCATGGGCTGGTCGGCGTTTGGCATCCATTCCCCCTGGTGATCTTGAAGTTGAGATCGTAGCGGGCGTTCGCGCATCGGCCGGCGGGCCGTCCGGCCGTCCGCCGTCGGCACGAAGCGCGGTCGGGCGGTCCGGCCGCGTCTGCTCCGCGTTTCGCCGAACGGCTACGCAACCGTCCACGCCGTGGGCCGGACGCCGGCCATAGCCGACGCTCGCGGCCACCAGTGAACGCAAAGGGACTCCGAAGGCACAGTGCCTTCGGAGTCCCTTTGGGATACCTCACCAGTTCACGTCAGACGAGGGCAGGCAGGGCTTCTCCATCCAGGGGAGTCCTGCGCTGATCAAGCCAGAAAATGTACGCCTTCAGGTGGATTGCGAGCTCGCCCTCAATGTACCGCTTGTATGAGTTCAGACCGTCGACGATTTCCCGCTCGTCCGCACGCTCACTGGTGGACCAGCGTGCCGCTGCCTGGTCTATCCAGTACACGAGCCGTCCGCGGTCCGCCCACCAGGCTCGTACCGACTCGGGCGTCCAATGATCGTCCCCGTCGCAGGCGTAGCCGGCATAAGGGTCGTTCACTGCCGCGTACAGAACCTTGTGAGTTTCTGCTTCCGTCCTGGGCTGGCGATAAACGAACTCCATACTGTGCTGCTCGTCGTCATACAGGATGTGGGCAGGAGCCACTAGTCGTCCCGTCCAGCAGTTGTCTGTCAGCGCCCCATAGAAGGGGCCCGGAACATTTCGCCAGTTGCGTTCCTCCCACTTCCCCAGGAGATACTCCTGGGCCGGCGGCAGCCTGAAGGACAGGTCCGACGGTGTTGGGTCATCGACTGGCACAACCGTTCCGTGTGACGTCCGCACGGCTGGCAGGAGATCCCAGTAGAGGTCTGTATCACTCATGAACGAGCCTCCTCACCACAAGGGTCACATTACTTCCTTCCATGCGTCGATGACCTTCTGGCTCAGTTTGACTCGGGGGTTGGCAGTCCGGTTGGTAGGCACCTGCGGAACCGCGTCCCGGTACATCTGGTTCAGAGTGACGGCCTGCTCGTAGGAGGCCAAGTCACTTAGGTCCTGGCTGGAGAGGTGGTCGAGCCTGGTGATGTCGGGGCGCCCAGCGCCCCAAATTCGGCTTCCTATGTCCTGTACACGCTCGCCGCCAACGAGGGTGTTGCCGGTCCACGAGCCCCTCGGCCAGACGAGAGGGACGTCGCACGGCGGGTGCCGGCCATGGCGGTGCTGCCACGGGTGCCGGGGACGCCCTGGAGCTCGACGGGGGTCGTGGCGGTCCAGGTGCGGTCGGCGTGGCGGATGGTGTGGAGCACGCGGTCGTCGGCGGTCGTGACGGCGACCTGGAGTTCACCGTTGACCGTGGCCGCGGCGACGGACTTGGCGGTGACGGTGCCGAGGTGGCCCGTCAGCTCGCCGAAGCCTTCCCAGCTGCCGCTGCCGTAGCGCATGGCGTGGTACTGGCGGGTGCCGCGCCGACCGTGTCGGGACGGCCATCCTCGTCAAGGGGCAGCTGACCGGTGCTCAGCAGTACCCGGTCATCCAGCCGGAACTGGGCCAGCAGACTCCGTTCCAGTGTGCGACCGCGGTCTCCTGGAACGTGCGGCTGTGCAACGTGCACGCGACACGGATCGGCGCCAACCCGTCGAACGCCACCCAGGACCTCCGGGACGAGCAGTACACGCAGATCAAGGCAATCGTGAACGGGTTCCCCCGGGTCGTCTTCGGCGGGGACTTCAACTCACGGCCCCCGGACAACCCGTACCGGACGGGGGCGGCCGCGTGCCTTGCCGATCTGTACTCCACCGGCCCCGGGACCCCCGGCTACCAGGAGTGCGATCAGACCGGCAAGGCACGCACCGGACGTGCGACGTACGACCTGTCCACGGCAAAGCTGGACTACATCTTCAGCAGCGAGCCCAGACGCTGGTGCACCGTGACCGACACCCTCTTCTCGGACCACCACGTCGTCATCGAGAGCGTGGACGTCACCTGAGACTCGACGCCGCAGGATCCGGCCGGCCTCGTCGTGGACGGGGCCGGCCGCCGCGGCGTTCGGCTGTGCGGGTGGTCATGTCCATTGCAGGAACGATCAAGCTGCGGGCGGTCCCTCCTCACGCCGAAGGGGTGTGGAACGTTGTCGGGGCAAGCCCGAAACGTGACCGCGACACTCAGGAGGTGTTCGGCAGATGGTTACCGCACCAGTGCTCTGGAACAACGGCAAGGCGTACCTGTTCGACGGCGGGGACTACTACCGCTACGACGTCGCCAACGACAAGGTCGACCCCGGCTACCCGAAGCGGATCGCCGCCAACTGGCCGGGCCTGTTCACATCCCGCGTCGATGCCGGCGTGGTGTGGAACAACGGCAAGGCGTACTTCTTCCGCGGTACCGAGTACGTGCGGTACGACATCGCGGCCGACAAGGTCGACGCCGGCTACCCCAAGCCGATCGCCGGCAACTGGCCCGGCCTGTTCCCGGACCACATCGACGCCTCCGTGGTGTGGAACAACGGCAAGGCGTACTTCTTCCGCGGGTCCGAGTACATGCGGTACGACATCGCGGCCGACAAGTTCGACGCCGGCTACCCCAAGCCGATCGCCGGCAACTGGCCGGGGCTGTGGGCATCGGACCTCGACGGCGGGGTGGTGTGGAACAACGGCAAGGCGTACTTCTTCCGCGGGTCCGAGTACGTGCGATATGACATCGCGGCCGACAAGGTCGACGCCGGCTACCCCAAGCCGATCGCCGGCAACTGGCCCGGCATGCCCTAGCGGGGTCCCCGACTGCCCGGTCCGCCTTGACTGACGGACCGCCGGTCGGGCCACGACATGCGGGTGATCTCGCTCTCTTCCCGGCAGATCACCCGTGCCGAGTCAGGACCGCGGGTGGGAGGAGTGCCTCGGCCCCGTCGCGCGGTCCGGGCGCGGCGGGGGCGAGGGTTGGTGCCTAGTGCAACCTCCACGCGTACTTGCCGCCGCCCACCCAGCGGACCACGCCCGGATCATCGAGGTCGCGGACCGTGACGCCCGCAGCCGCGGCGGTCAGGAGCACGTCCGTCATGGATGTTGCCGCACCCGCTACCTCCCCGTCGATCTCCACGATGCGGAAGGGCGGATCCCCGGGCTGCACTGGCAGCACGGTGACCCGTGGTTTCGAGATGTATGGGCTCGCACTTTCGGTCATGCAGAGATCGGTTCCACGCCACGGCCGCCGGTACGCCCGGCCGGCCAAGGGGAAAGTCCGCCGGCGGTCATATCCGGGCCGGCTGCGCCCGCCCCTCACCTGCCGCCCTCACCTGCCGCCCGCGCCGTCCGGCGGGGCGGCAGGTGAGGGGCGCCGTGCCGTCGCCCGTCACCACACCCGGATGGTGAGGGCTGGAGGACGGAGCGCGCGCCGCGGACGGCGTCGTATCACCCGCGGAGGAAGTGGTCCCCATGGGCGCTGATGTGAGCCTCCAACGCGGCCAGAGCCTCCTGCGTTCCCTGCGGCGTACCACTTCCACGGCGCTCCGCGTAGTACGCCGCTCCGAGTTTCTTCAGCAAGTCGTTGCCCGCGCGCTGTTGCTGAACCTCGTCCACCTTGGCCTTGCCCTGGTTGAGAGCGTCATGGGCCTGCTCCTTGGCCCGGTCGAGAAATCCCATCGCCACCTCCCGGTCGGCTGAACATCACGGTCTGTCGCCCAAGCAGAACACGCGGCCCCGCCCGGCGGGGATCAGCCACGCCCCGTGTGACGGGGCGGCCTCTTGACGCGTCGGGCCAAGGCCTGTTCTCCAGCGGGCTCGGCTGCCGCCTCCAGCCGGGCTCCAGCTCCGCATCGGAGCAGCCCCGCACGCGGGCCGCTCGCCGTCGTAGCCCCGAAGCCGCCCACGTCGGGTGGGCGGCACGGGCACGGACTCGGTGCCGGCCGCGGTCGGAAGGCGGCCGGCGCTCAGTTGAGGTTGCTCTTCAGCGCTGCGATGTACTTGGCGATCGAGTGGTCGCGCACGCCGTCGCCGGCCGGCGCGAACGGGTCGGCCGTCAGCCCCTTCGCCCGGTCGGCCAGACCTCCCAGCAGCGTCATCGACTCACGGACCTTCCCCGAGGCGTCGATGTAGCGCAGCGTGTCGACGTGGGTGTAGGCGGGCTCGGGCGGGAGCTGGGGGACGATGTCGTTGTTGTTGACGAAGCGGTGGATTCGTTTGGCCAGGCCCTTGTTGCAGGCGGCGGCGAGAAGGCGGTCGCAGGTGCGCGGCTGGCCGAAGGTGTAGACGCCGTCCGCGGTGAGTCCGGGCTCTTCGAGGTGGAGGCGGGCGGCCGCGAGCATGGCGAGGGCACCGCCGAGACTGTGGCCGGTCAGCCACACGCTCTGCCCGTTGGTGCGGAACTCGTCGATGGAGTCCCGCACGTCGGGGTAGACCGATTCGAGGGCTTCACCGAATCCGTAGTGGATGTAGCCGGTCTTCGCGGGACCCGGCCAGGGTGGGGTCGTCGCGTCGGAGAGCCAGTCGCGGATCTGAGCCGGCTCGGTCCCCCGGAACGCGGTGATGATCATTTCATCGCTGGCCATGGTGAAGGCCTGGGTGTCCTGGAGCGGGAACGGCGGGCTGAACCGGGTGTGGTGATGGCGGACCTTGGCAAAGCCCCACTGCTCGGCCGTTTCCTCGATGGCGGGCTCTGGCTTGTAAGCGAGATCAGCCACCTGGGCGAGACTGTAGGCGTGCGCGAGGCTGTAGCCCTTGACACGGTGGTCGATCACAGGTCGAGGCACAGGAAGTTCCTCTCAGACGGGGTACGGGTACGGGTACGTGCGCGGCGCGCGGCGACATGCGAGCGCGGGCAGGCCCGCCCTCATGAGGTTCTGTAGCCCGCCCCGGCACGGCCCGGACAGGGTGACGTCACGAACTCACCCGCTCGGACGGCTCGATTCACCGGGAAACGATCCCGCCGGTCCCCCAGATGCCGGACATGTCCACCACGCCGATCGTCACGGCCACTCCCGGCACAGCGCCGCCCGTGCCCACGCCGCACCCGCCGCGTCTGCTGTACGACGCCTGCCCGCTCTGCTCCGCCCCCGACATCTCCGTGCTGCCGACCGGCGACTGTTCGCAGCATCTGCTCTACAAGCCGGTGGTCGCGCCCACCATGGTCTGGATGCGCTGCGCCCCTTGCGGGCACGTCTGCACCCCACCGCGCAGGGGTAGCCGGGCAGGGCGCGCAGGTCGACGAGATCGGTGAGCGAGTCCCCGCGACCGACGAGCGCGACGCGTCCGGTGTCCGTCCCCTCGGCCACGTCGACGGTGACCTCCGCGTCGTCCCCCGCGTCCTGACCGCCACGACGGCCCCCCAGCCGCCCGACCCGCCCCCGACGATCAGTGAGCCCTCGCCGAAGTCCAGCTCACCGAGGGTCCAGTAGCCGTCATCGAACAACGCGCGGCCGCGCGGCCCGAAGCGGTACTCGTGGTCCTCGGTCTCCACCCCGCCGATCTCCCGCAGCACGACCCGGACCTCCTCCGGGACGGGGACGGGCCATCCGTCCAACTCGGCGTCGGTGAAACCGTCGAGGAGCTCGACCCCGTCCGGCCGCTCCGCGCCAGCTCCGTCAGCGCGCGGACGGCGGCCGCCGCCACCTGCGGTCCCGATCCCGATCCCGTATCGGAATGAGATTCCGGTTCAGTGTGTGGTTCATGTGCCTGCTCCCCGAGTCGCCGCCTTGCGGCTCCGAGGGTAGCCGCCGCCGGGCGTTCGACGACCTTGGTGGGGGCTCGTGGAGAGGTCTACGTGTCGTGTCCCTGAGCGGCGAGCCACCGGTGCACGGCCGCCTTGTCGGCGACAGTGATGCGGGGCGGTCCGTCGGAGCTGGGCCGCTTGTCCTGGTTGAACGCCGTATCGGTGACGCGGGCGGTGACCCAGTCGGCGAGTTCCCGGGCGGCTTCGGAGGACAGGCGACGCCGGGCCCAGTCACGGCCGGCCTCCTCGGCCGTGGGCGAGCCGTTGCGTGTGGCCTCTGCCAGCCATACCGGCACGAGGCGTTCGACCACCTGCTCGTCGGCCGATGGCGAGGGGGTACTCGGGGAGGTTCTCGGGGAGTCGGTCATGGTGACAGAGTGACCGGCCGGTCGGGCCGTCATGCGTTTCTGCGACCATATGGCCGTGTCACAACGGTCGGCGTCAGCTGACGCGGCATCGGCGGCCTCTGGCATGGCGGCGAATTGGACAAGACCTCGCCGGTCGGACGACGATGCACTGAAAGAGTGCCGCGGGCAGTGCCGGGGGGCGGACCGCCAGTTGCGGGGTTTCCCCGCGCGCGTTGCCGTGCGTCCCCGCACTTCCATGGAGGAAAACCCCAAGATGAGCTTCGGCGACCCCAACAATCCGTACGGACAGCAGCCCCAGGCCCCCCAGGGCCAGCCCGGCTACGGCTACCCCCAGCAGGCCCCGCAGGGCGTTCCACCGCAGGGCGGTTACGCCTACCCGCAGCAGCAGGGGTACCCCGCGGGACCGGTCGGATACCCGGGCGCCGGGTATCCGGGGGCGCCGGTCGAGATGCCCGGCGGCGCGAAGGCCGCGCGCGTCATCCTCTTCATCCTGGGCGGCCTGCAGGTGCTGGGCGGCCTGCTCGTCATCCTTTTCGGCGCGGTCTTCGCCACGGCCTTCTCGGAGTCGTCGTCCAGCTCTTCGGCGAGCGATGCGGGCACCTTCGCCGGCGGTGTGATCATCGCCGTGGGCGCCTTCGCCATCGGCGTGTCCCTGTGGCCCATCCTCACGGCCGCCAAGATGAGCAAGGGCCGCGGGGGAGTGCGTGTCTCCGGCATCGTCTACGGCTCGCTGCAGGTCTTCTTCAGCGGCCTCAGCCTGCTCGTCAACCTGGCCACGCTCAGCTCCGGCGGGCAGACCCCGGTCGGCGGTGCCATGCTCTCCCTGCTCCTGGCCGTGGTCGGTCTCGGCCTCGGCATCTGGGTCATCGTGGGCCTCGCCAAGTCCGGCGCCTACTTCGGGCGCCCGCGCTACTGAGCCTCGTACCGCGTACCGCGTACCGCGTACCGCGAAGGCCGCGTCCCGCACTGCTGCGGAACGCGGCCTTCGCCGTTGTCGGGGGCCTGGGTCGGGCAGAAGTACGTATCCCGGTGCGGTACTTCGCCCCCGCGCACCTGTGGTGGCCGCCGCCCCGGCTCCAGTCCATCAACGCCAGTACGGGAGCGAGCACCGGCCCTGTCCGACAACGCCGACCTGGACCGCGCCGTCGCCGCGAACGACGCGGTCATCGCCGCCTACGCCACCCGCGCCGACCGGACCGAAATCCCCTTCTGGCCGCTTGTTGTTCAACAACGTCACCCTCCGCCCGCTCGACAGCGACGACTTCCCCGCCGAGGCCGGACGGCAGACCGCCCGCGACCTCACTGCCGCTGCCGCCGCCGGCGCCCGTTTCCCGCTGGAGGAGATCGCCAAGGCGCACGACCACGTCAACACCGGCGGCCGAGGCCGCACCCTGGTCACCATCCCCCGGACGGGCCTGACCGGGGGAGGCCGCCGTGACGGCGACGGCGTTCGCGCCGACGATCACCAGGATGGCGGCCCACGCGGCCACGTCGAGGTGCTGGTCCAGCACGATGAGACCGACCAGAGCGGCGAAGACCGGGTTGACACTCATGAACACGCCGAAGAAGTGCGCCGGGACACGCCGTAGTGCGAGCAGATCCGAGAGGAACGGCACCGCCGAGGACAGCACTCCGGCGGCCAGCGCGCAGGCGAGGGCAGCAGGGGTGGGGGGATGCTGCCAGAGCACCAGGGCGCCGACGGGGACGTAGAGCGCGCCGGAGACGGCCGCGGCGGCAGCCGAGCCCTCCAGACCGGGCAGGCGCCGGCCGACGGTGCGGTTGAGCAGGATGTAGCAGCCCCAGCACGCCGCGGCCAGCAACGCCAGGCCGATGCCGAGGTAGTCGGCGGAGGGAGAGGGGCGGGCGAGCACGACGACGGCGACCGCGGCGGCCAGCGCGCACAGCGCGTCGATCCGGCGGCGGGAGCCTGCCAGCGCCACCGTCAGCGGGCCGAGGAACTCCAGCGTGACAGCCAGCCCGAGCCCGATGCGGTCGATGGCCGTGTACAGGGACAGGTTCATCACGGCGAACACCAGCGCCAGCGCCAGCACGGGCCGCCACTGCGCTGCGGTGAACGACCGCAGGCGCGGCCTGCCGGCCGCCCACAGCACTCCGGCGGCCACCCACTGGCGGACCGCGACCACTCCCACCGGGCCGATCACCGGGAACGCCAGCGCCGCCACCGATGCCCCGACCTGATTGGACAGCCCGCTGCCCAGCATCAACGCCACCCCGCCCCGGCGGTTCCCGCCGCGGCCGGGTGTACTGCCGTCGGCAGCGGCGAGGGCCTGCCCGGCGTCATGTGAGGTCTTCGGCGTCATCCCCCCACCGTGCGGCCTCCCCGGGTATACGCAAAATGCATCCACCGCACTATCGATACGCTGAGCGTATGGATACGCACCGAGGGAACTCCGCCGGGCTGGACCTGAAGCACCTGCGCTGCCTGGTCGCCATCGTCGACACCGGCAGCTTCACGGACGCCGCCCTGGAACTGGGCATCTCCCAGGCCGCCGTCTCCCGGAACCTGCTCGCCCTGGAGAAGTTCCTCGGGGTGCGGCTGCTGCACCGCACCAGCCGCACGGTCGCGCCCACCACCGCGGGCGTTCAGGTTCTCGCGCGCGCACGCCCGCTGCTCGCCGGCGCCGACGAACTCGTCACCGAAGCCTCCGCCGGCTACAGCCGCCTGCACATCGGCCACGCCTGGTCCGCCTTCGGCCGTCACACCACCGAATTCCAGCGCCGCTGGCACCACAGCCATCCCGAGACCGAACTCCGCCTCATCCGCCACAACTCCTCCACCGGCGGGCTCGCCGAGGGGCTCTGCGACCTCGCGGTCATCCGCGCCCCACTCGACCTCAAGCCCTGGTCACACGCCCTCGTCGGCCACGAACTGCGCTACCTGGCCCTCGCCTCCGACGACCCATGGGCCCGCCGCCGCAGCATCCGCATGGGCGAGATCCCCGGCCGCACCCTCGCCATCGACCGCCGCACCGGCACCACCACCCTGGACCTGTGGCCCGAAGACGAACGGCCCACCGCCGAGTACACCCACGACATCGACGACTGGCTCGCCGCCATCGCCACCGGCCGCTGCGTCGGCGTCACCCCCCAGGCCACCGCCGCTCAGTACCGCCGCGACGGCATCACCTACCGCCCTCTGCGCGACGCCGATCCCGTCCCCGTCCACCTCATCTGGCGCCGCCAGGACCCCCACCCCGCCACCCACGCCGCCGTCGCCCTCGCCCTCGACCTCTACCGCGAGAACTGATCCGCCACCGGGTATTGCCCACAGTTGCGGGCGACGGTGTCGGCGAAGGTTCGGGCCGGCGGGGAAAGCGCGTCCCAGCGCCGGACGGCCCATCCCGCGTGGAGGGCCGGGACGGCGGGGATGGGGACGAGGCGCAGTGCGATGCCACGTCCGGCCGGGTCAGCGGGCCTGCGGGCTGGAGGGTGCGGCGCCGCGGCGGGAGCGGGCCAGGGCCAGTCCGCCGAGAACCGTGCTGATCACCCCCACCACCAGGGCCACGAAGGCCCCGCCCAGCCCGTTGCCGGTGCCCAGGCCACCGTCGGAGGTGGCCACGACCAGCCCACCGAGGGCCATGGCGATCAGCCCCGCCGCCAGGGCCACAGTGGCTCCGAGTCGCCCGGATTCAACGCCGAAACGACCAGCTGGGCGGGCCAGAGCCAGCCCACCGATGACCATGCCGATCAGCCCCAGCACGGCGGCCGACGAGGCTCCGATTCGCCCGGCGCTCACGGTGTAGACGCTTGCGGCCACCGGCTGGACCGAGGCGTGCGCGGCCGCCGGCGCGGCGAGCACGACCACCCCGAGCAGGGCGGCTGCGGCCACCGCACGTACCCGTCCGACCGGCGTCAGGGTTCCTGATGCGCTCATGTGTCTCTCCTCATTTCGTCTTTCGTGCGTCTCGTTCCCGAGGTACGGATGTCTCCCGAGGTACGGATGTCTCCTGAGCATGTCGCGGGGCACACCCGCGGTCGTCCCGCGGACGGATGCACTTCGCGCTGCCGCCGACGGAGCACCCGGCTGCTGCGGATGCGGCAGGCGCCGCGAAGGTACTGCGTGCGCGGTAGGCGGCCGCTCGTCCGCGAGCAGGATTCGCCCGCGGCGGCATCCGGCTAGGGTGCGCGCATGAGCACAGGACGGTTCGGTGTCCGGGCCGATGTCAGAGACTGGGCGATCGCCGTCGGCGTGGCGGCGACGCTGCTGGTCACCGGCCTGTCCGGGCAGCACTCCGGCACGGACCTCGACCTGCTCGGCTACGCGCTGCTGGCGGCCGGCGGCCTGGCGCTGGCCGCCCGCCGCCGGGCTCCGGTTCCCGTCCTGGCCGTCACCGGGCTGTGCGCGGTGGGTTACCAGGCGGCCGGTCTCGATGTGCCTGCCGTCGCGTTCCTGTTCGCGGTGTACGCCGCCGTGCGGGAGGGGCACCGCATCGTCACGGTGGTGGCGTCAGTGCTCCTGCTGGCCGCTCTCCCGCTCGCGGCCCTGGCCTCCCTCCGCGACATGGGCGAGGCGTTCGCGCAGGCCAGGGGCGCGCTCGAGATTGCCTGGCTGGTCGCCGCCGGCGCCGCGGGGGAAGCGCTGCGGCAGGCCGAGCGGCGGGCGGACGAAGCCGAGCGCACCCGGGAGGAGACCGCGCGGCGCCGCGCGGACGAGGAGCGGCTGCACATCGCGCGGGAGCTGCACGATTCGCTCACCCACCAGATCTCGGTCATCAAGGTGCAGTCCGAAGCCGCCGTGCACGTGGCGCGCAAGCGGGGCGAAGAGGTACCGGAGGCCCTGCTGGCGATCCGGGAGGCCGGCCGCGAGGCGTCCCGGGAACTGCGGGCGACGCTGGAGGCGCTGCGCGACGACGCCACGACCCCGCCGTACGGGCTCGACGACGTCAAGGACCTGGTGGAGCGCGCCCGTACGGCCGGCCTGGACGCGACGCTGACGGTCGAGGGGCAACAACGCGACGTGCCGGCGGCGGTGGGCCGGACCGCCTACCGGATCGTTCAGGAGTCGCTCACCAACGTCGCCCGGCACGCCGACGCCGCCGCGGCGTCGGTCCGGATCGACTACCGTCCGGACGCCCTCGCCGTACGCGTCGACGACGACGGCAAGGCCGCCGCGGACGCCGCCCCGGTGCCCGGCGTCGGGCTCCTCGGGATGCGCGAACGCGTCACCGCCCTCGGCGGCCGATTGCGCGCGCAGCCGCGCGCCGGGGGCGGCTTCACCGTTCAGGCCGAACTCCCCGTGGAGCGGACGCCGTGATCCGTGTCCTGCTGGTGGACGACCAGCCGCTCCTGCGCAGCGGATTCCGCGCGTTCCTCGACATGGAGGACGACATCGAGGTGGTGGCCGAGGCCTCCGACGGGCAGGAGGGCGTGGCGCTCGCCAGGCAGCACCTGCCCGACGTCGCGCTCATCGACATCCGGATGCCGGTCGTCGACGGCATCGAGGCGACCCGGCGCATCGCCGCGGACCCGGCCCTGGCCCAGGTGCACGTCGTCATCCTGACCAACTACGGCTTCGACGAATACGTCTTCGACGCGCTGCGGGCCGGCGCCGCCGGATTCCTCGTCAAAGACATCGAGCCGGAGGACTTCCTGCACGCTGTGCGGGTCGCCGCGCGCGGCGACGCCCTGCTCGCACCGTCGATCACGCGCAAGCTGATCAACCGGTACGTCACCCAGCCGCTCCACACAGCCGCCGCCAGGGGGCTCGAGGAGCTGACCAACCGCGAACGCGAGGCCGTCGCCCTGGTCGCGCAGGGCCTGACCAACGGCGAGATCGCCGACCACATGGTGATCAGCCCGTTGACCGCGAAAACCCACATCAACCGGGCCATGACCAAGCTCCGGGCCCGCGACCGCGCCCAACTCGTGATCCTGGCCTACGAATCGGGCCTGGTGGCGCCGCGCAACCGCTGACGTGCTCACCCGTCGGCAGCCGTACAGTCCGCGATGCCGTCGCGCACAGCGGCGTCACCAGGAGTGGGGCCCGCGAGGGCCGACTCATGGGAAGAAGCCCTGGTTTCGCCCCCTGCCTCCGAGGGGGACTGCCAGGATGGAGCAGAGCCGCACGATTTCGTTCGGGAGGACGAGTTGACCACTCCGGAGGCCAAGGGGCCCAAGGTCCCGCCGTCGTACCCGCCGAAGACGCCGCCGCCGCAGAAGAAGCCGGTGCAAGCCCCCCGGCCCCAGCCGCCCACGAGGCAGACCGCCCAGCCGAGCCTGCCCCGCCCGCGTATGCGGATCAGGAACCGGCAGACCGCGGCCCTGACCTTCCGAGCGGACGAGTGGGCAGCGCAGAAGGCCGCGGGCCAGGCCCTGGAGACGGTCCGAGGCTGGGGCCACCCGGGACTGGACGAGCAGGATCTGGAGGCTGCCGTGCGGTTCCTGGTCGAGGCAGCCGTGCGGGACGGCGGTCGCCGCGTCAGCCTGCACCTCGGTGACCAGGCGGACAAGATCCTCGTGGTCGCGCTCAGCCACCAGGCCGGGTCCGTGCCCGAGGGCGATGTCTTCGCCGAGCTCCAGGCGCTGGCGACGGTGGACAGCTGCGGCGACGACCTCGCCGACGACGGCCGTCGCGTGTGGGCCGTCCTGGATGCCGCGCCCGGCCGCCGCCTCAGGGGGCCCGCGGCTTAGCACCACGGCTTTGCGCAAGCGATCCGTGCACTCGGCCCGGCCGACCACGACTACATCGACGTCTTCACGCTGGTCACGCATGACGCCTCACACAGGTCACCGGAGCTGTGGGCCCGCGCGGCGTTCGAAGACGTCGCGGGCAACAGGCGTCGTTGGCCACCATCGTCCGCTACGACCGGCCGATCGCGGCACGCATCTGGTCGCCGCTGTCCGCCGTGCACCGCCGATTGGCACCCGACCTGCTGCGCGACGCCCACAGGGTTCAGCAGCCGGGGCCGCGCCGGTGATGCCGGGGATCGCGTGTATCGCGGGCGTATCGGAAATCGCATACGCCACCGCAACGGCCCTCCGTCTCCCATGGGGGCATGAGCCACAACGCATCCGTGTCAGCACCGCCCCGCCGCACGCGCGGGATCGTGCTCCTCAGCCTGGCGATCCTCGGCCTGGCAGGCGCCCTGTTCGCCGTGCGGGGGCCGCTCATGATGTCCGCTCCGAGGTGCATGGCCGGGCGGTGGCACGGCTGCTTCGACACGTTCAACGGTGTGGTGCTCATGACGTTGGTCGCGCTGCCGTTGGCCGCGCTGGTGGTGTGGGTTCTGGCGCGCCGTCGGCGAGCCGCAGGCGTCACATCGGCGTGGCGGATGTCGTTGGCCGAGGTGGGCATGGTCCACGGGACGGTGCCGTTCCTGTGGATGACCATGATGCCGGGCGCCGGGGCCGGCATCGTCCCCGCCCGGGTGAGCCTGGTACCGCTGCGAGACCTGATCACGATGGGGCCGCTCGGGATCGTCGGCAACCTGCTGGTCTTCGCGGCGCTGGGGTTCTTCGCCCCGATGCGGTTCGCAGCGCTGGCGTCCGTGCCGCGGATCCTGGCGCTCGGGGCGGGCTGCTCGGTCCTGGTCGAAACCGCACAGTACGTCCTGCGGCTGGACCGGGTGTCCTCCGTGGACGACGTACTGGTCAACGCCGCCGGCGCCGTGCTGGCCGGCCTGGCGTCGCGCCGCTGGTGGCGCACAACGGCGGAAGCGCCGTCGGACCAGCCTCGCCCCGCGCCGGCACCGGAACCGGCACCGGCACCGGCAGGCGAGTCGCGTGGCCTGTGTGCTCACGTTTTCGCGTACGTCGGCGATATGTCGTGCTGCCTAAGCTTCGGACATGCGCGTACTGATCGTGGAGGACGAGCCCTACCTGGCCGAAGCCGTCCGTGACGGTCTGCGGCTGGAGGCGATCGCCGCCGACATCGCCGGCGACGGCGACTCCGCCCTGGAACTGCTCAGCGTCCACTCCTACGACCTCGCGGTCCTCGACCGCGACATCCCCGGCCCCTCCGGCGACGAGGTCGCCCGACGCATCGTCGCCTCCGGCAGCGGCATCCCGATCCTCATGCTCACCGCTGCCGACCGGATCGACGACAAGGCTTCCGGGTTCGGGCTCGGCGCCGACGACTACCTCACCAAACCGTTCGAGCTGCGGGAGCTCGTCCTGCGGCTGAGGGCGCTCGACCGCAGACGCGCGTACGCCCGGCCCCCGGTACGCGAGATCGCGGGCCTGCGGCTCGACCCCTTCCGCCGGGAGGTCTTCCGCGACGGACGCTACGTCGCGCTCACCCGCAAACAGTTCGCCGTGCTGGAAGTCCTCGTCGCCGCCGAGGGCGGGGTCGTCAGCGCCGAAGAGCTGCTGGAACGGGCCTGGGACGAGAACGCCGACCCCTTCACCAACGCCGTGCGCATCACGGTCTCCGCACTGCGCAAACGGCTCGGCGAACCATGGATCATCGCCACGGTGCCCGGCGTCGGCTACCGCATCGACACCGGCCCCGACGCCACCCGCCCCGGCAGTACGCATGCATAGACGCCCAGGGCTCAGCGTCCGACTGAAACTCACCCTCAGCTATGCCGGGTTCCTCGCCGTCGCCGGCGCTCTGCTGCTGACCGTGGTGTGGGTCTTCCTGCTGCGCTACGTACCCGACACCCCCAAGGGCCTGCTCGGGATCTCGCCCAACCGCTACCTCCTTGTGCGCACCTTCGCCCCCGCCGCGGCCGTGGCGATGGTCTTCCTGCTCGTGTTCGGCCTCGTCGGGGGATGGATCCTCGCCGGGCGGATGCTCGCACCGCTCACACAGATCACGGCCGCGGCACGGATGGCCGGGAACGGATCGCTGTCCCACCGGATCCGCATGGAAGGCCGCCAGGACGAATTCCGTGAACTCGGCGACGCGTTCGACACCATGCTCGAACAGCTCGAGTCGCACGTCGCCGAACAGCGGAGGTTCGCCGCGAACGCCTCCCACGAACTGCGCACCCCGCTGGCCATCTCGCAGACGCTGCTCGACGTCGCCCGCAGGGACCCGACGCGGGACCAGGACGAACTCTTCGAACGCCTGCGGGCTGTCAATACGCGCGCGATCGACCTCACCGAGGCCCTCCTGCTGCTCAGCCGCAGCGACCGCGGGAACTTCACCCGCGAGAGCGTCGACCTCTCCCTCGTCGCCGAAGAGGCCGCCGAAACCCTGCTCCCCCTCGCCGAACAGCGCGGGATCACGCTCGACGTCACCGGCGGGGCGACACGGACCAGCGGCTCCGCGGAGCTCCTGCTGCGGATGGTGACGAACCTCGTCCAGAACGCCATCGTCCACAACCTCCCCGCCGGCGGCACCGTGACGGTCCACACCGAAGCGCAGGGCGACGCGAGCGTGGTGCGGGTCGAGAACACGGGTCATCCGCTCCCACCGGAACTGGTGCCGACCCTCACCGAACCCTTCCAGCGCGGAACGGAACGCGTACGCACCGACGAGCACGTCGGCGCCGGCCTCGGCCTGGCCATCGTGCACAGCATCGTCCGCGCCCACGACGGGACCCTCGACATCGTCCCCCGCCCCGCCGGCGGTCTCCTCGTCACGGTCCGGCTTCCCGGCACGCCGTAGGCATCGTCCCCGAGGGGGGCCTACTGGATCGTTGACGGGACATGGTTGGCCTTTAAGCTCGCGCCATGGCTAACGATCCCGGTTTCACATGCTCTTGCTGCGGCGACCACCACGCAGAGCTCCCCATGGGCTACTCGACCACGGCTCCCGACGTCTGGGATCCCAGCTTCGAGAAAGATCCGGGCAGCATGCTGTCGGCCGACCAGTGCATCATCCGGGGTCAGCACTTCTTCATCAGAGGTCTGATCGAGATACCCGTGATCGGCAGCGAGGACGTCTTCTCGTGGGGTGTCTGGATCTCGCTGAGCAGGGACAATTTCGACCGCGCCCTTGAGGTGTGGAACACGGAGGGCCGCGAGGCAGAGAAGCCGTACTTCGGTTGGCTCAGCACCGAGCTCGCGCTCTACTCCCTCAGCACCACCGACCTGAAGACGAACGCCCACACTCGACCGGTCGGCAAGCGTCCCTTCATCCAACTGGAGCCCACCGACCACCCGCTCGCCGTCGAGCAGCGCACCGGGATCACGCAGAACCGCCTGCGTGAGATTGCCATGGCCGTGCTGCATCCGGCCTGACACCGGCGCCGGCCAGTCCGACGGTAGACGCTCTCGACTTTTGTCCGTGGACAAAAGTCGGGCTCCACCGTCGGCAGAGCGGTGGAGCCCTTGGCACCGGTCAGGGCAGCTGGCGCCGCTGGTTGTTCTCGATCAGGAGCATCGTCAGCTCAGCCCGGTGTTTGGCCGACATGTTCGTCCAGATCGCGTCGTACACCGCCTTCGGGTCCTGCCAAGGGATCGGGGCCGCGTCCGTTCCCCTTCCCTGGGACGGGATGACGCCCTCGGGCTCGTGCTCCTGAATCGGCTCGCCGACCGCGGCAGGCGTCTCCACAGCCGCCGCCGGCCGGCTCTGCGGCTCCCGACTTTTGTCCGCGGACAAAAGTCGGGCCGGCTGCGGATCCCGTTCCGCACGATCCGGGACTCCCCAGGCGGGATCCGCCCCGTCCTGCTCGCGTACCGGGACGGGCTCCCCCGCGCCGCGCAGCACCTCCCGCTGCGCCGCCTTGACCTGGGCTTCCTGCTCCTTGGTCTCCTTCAGGAAGGCGAGCAGTTCGGCGGCGCCCGCTCCGGGCTTGTCCTTCGCCGTGCGCGCGAGGAGGCGGCCGTCCCGTTCGGGCAGCTCGCCGGAGCTGAGCAGGTTCTGGATTTCCTCGGGCAGCTCCAGCAGCACCAGCTGGTTGGTGACCCATGAGGGGGAGCGGCCCAGGCGTTCGGCGGCTCGGGACTTGGCCCCGTGCTCCCGGCCTTCGTCCGCGCAGGTGTCGACCAGCTGCCGCACACCGCGGGCGCGCTCGATCACGTCGAAGTCCTCGCGTTCGAGGTTCTCGGCGAGGAGGTGGTCGATGAAGTCCGCACGGGAGGCGGCCAGGTCGTCGCGTACGACGAAGTCCAGCGACTCCAGCCCCACGTGCAGCGCGCTGCGAAAGCGCCGCTCGCCGTTGATGAGGACGTACGAGGCCGCCCCGATCCGCTGCTCGTGGTCGGGCCACAGGGAGAGGTACGCGCCGCGGCTGACCACGACGCAGGCCGAGAGCTGCGCCTGTCGCAGCTCCTCGCCGAAGCGGGTCTTCTCCTCGTCGGTGCCGAAGTTCCGGCGCGGGTTGAGGGGCGTCGCGGACACCTGGTCGAGGGGGGCCCGGAAGAGTTCGTACGCCGGCACGTCGCCCTGGGCGATGGCCTTGGCCCACCCGCGTTCGCTCCGCCCGCCGCTGCGGCGGGCGTTGTTGAAGGCGGCGCCGGTGCCGAGGAGGTCGCTCTTGCTCATGCCGCGATCCTCCGGGCGATCTCGCGCATCGCTTGCGACTGCTCGCAGTCCGGTGCGTAGTGCAGCAGGGGCAACTTGACGCGTACGGCCTCCCGCTGCTCCTTGAGGTCGGCGATGACGGTGATGACGGGCGGGTCGCCGAACTCCTTCCAGCTGTTGAGGGAGGAGGTGACGACGTAGCCCTTGCGGCTGTCGTAGAGGTTGACGACGAAGCCGAGCTGGGCGATCTCGATGTCGAGGTCGTCGATGAGGTCTTCGAGCTGCTCGCTGAGCATGTCGTAGGCGTCTGCGGAGGTGTCCTCGGCCTGGACGGGGACGACGATGCCGGAGGTCTTGGCCTCTTCGCCATCGCGGGTTCGTGCGTAGTAGAGCGCGGTGTCCATGGTGTAGCCGAGGCTGGGAGGGCAGTCGACGACGATGTAGTCGAACTCCTTCTCCAGTTCCTCCAGGGCCTTCTCCAGGGCGGTTTCCTTCGTCCGGACGTGGCGGGTGGTGGCCAGCCGGGCGTCGAGGAGGAAGGCGTCCTTGCAGGACGGCAGGAGGAAGAGACGGCCGGCGAACACACCGTGCTCGATGGGTACGAGCAGCTCCCGGACCTGGCCCTCGATCTCCCCCAGCATGTGCTTGGCGAGGCTGGGTTCCTTGATGCCCAGCATCCCGGCGCCCAGGTGCCGGGTCAGGTGGCCCTGGGGGTCGAAGTCGATGATGCAGACGCGGGCGCCGGTCTCGGCGAGGGCCTGGGAGAGCCCGTTGCTGATGGCGCTCTTGCCCACGCCGCCCTTCTGGTTGCAGACCACGATCCGGCGGGCGCCCTCATGGGCCGGCCGTCGCCGCCCCGTGGGGGAGGGGTGCGTGTCGAGCCACAGCCGGATGGACTGGGCGACGCCTTGGTTGTACGGGACCTCCCGCGCCCGGCAGTCCTCCTTGAACTCCCCGTAGAGGCCGGTGGGGAGGTGGGTGGAGAAGGAGGAGGCGCCGGAGGTGTCCACGGGAGCGGCCGCGGAGGCATCGGCACGCCAGGCGTTGACGCCCTCGGTGACGGCGTCCTGGATATCCACACCCAACTGGGCCGCCCGGACCTTGAGTTCCTGCCGCAGGGGCGCAGGCAGCTTGGCGACTACCTTCTCCCTGACTTCCGGATCGCATGGAGCGGTCATGCCGGTACCTTACTAACCTGCCCCGGGCAAGGGCGTAGAGGCACGCCGCACCAGCCCCTGGTTCATGTGAGGCCGTAAGTCCCCGGCCGACCGTGCGGGTAGGGCGGGCCGGCCAACGCCCATACCTCGAACCGGGTTCTTGTCCCTCGTCGACTGCCGACCGTGAATCCCAGGGGCCAGCCCCTGGACCCCGCCAGCGCCCAGGCCGCGCTGGACCGGCCGTGGCATGGGGGGCTACTCGCCCCCCAGACCCCCTCGCCAGGCGCTCGGGCGCCCTGGACCCGCTCCCCCTCACGCCCTGCACCGGCTCCCTGACGGTCGCCGGTGCACCCCTCGGGCGCGGGGCGCCCTCACTGGGCATGAGGGCCGGAGACGGGGTGGCTGACGCGGCACGTGGCTGATGAGGGAGTGGGAAGGCCTCGACACAGGAGCGGGTCGGAGGGGGTGACTGACCTGTGGTTGCTGTCAGTTGGGGCGGAGGGGGAGTGGTAGCGGGACGGTCCGTTGCCGCGGTGGGACGTACAGGCTTGTGTGGGTCGGGCTCACCGCAGGTGCGCGAAGGCTGGGGCCGGTGGGGCACGTTGCTCTTTTATTAAGAGGGCGCCGCGTCGGCAGCCTTCTGACCTGCAGGTTTGTCCGTCGGTATGTGTCCCCCAGGACACATTTGGCTCTTCGAAATGTGTATCTGGAGAGCACATTTCGCCGAAAAGTCAAGCAGTCGTTGATTTTCTGGAAGCACCGTCAGGCCTCGGATCGATGCAGGTCAGGGCGTCGGGCATCGACGCGCGAGGTCGGTCCGCACCCAGCGGGTCACACCGAAATGTGCTGCTATCACGACACACCAAAATCAAGCAGGGGTGGACTTTTGGGGTCTCGGGGCCAAATAAGTTCACGTGTCGTGTAGTTTTGACGCGCCTCCCGGGAGGGGTGCCCATCGGGGACGTCGCCCGGCGCGCCGACGGACCAAAAGACAAGCACACGTTGATTTTTGGATAGCCTCGGACCGCCTGAGTAACAAGGAGGTCTTGTGACATCTGATCCGCCCGCCCGTCGTCGACAGGGCGGGCCCCGGCCTGTTCCCGTCCCCTCCGCCGCAGGGGACGAAGCCGAGTACGGAGACATCCTGGCCGTCCTCGGCCAGCAACTCGGGGAGAAGGTGGCACACGCCGCCGACCCCGGCGGCCGACGTCGGCTCAAGGGCGTCCACTTCGAGTACGCGGCGGACCCGAGATCCGTCCACGACATGGCCGGGGATGCCGGCTACAGCCTGGCCAGCAACTGGTTCACCCAGCTCCTCGCGCAGCTGGCCGTCGCGAACAGCATCACCAAGTCCCAGCTCTGCGTCTTCCTCTTCGTGGCCGGCGGGCAGGTGCCGGGCACCGGCATCACCCAGTACACGCAGCAGGAGATCACCGACGGGCTGAACAAGGTCGCCGCGCAGAAGGGCGGCAAGGTGATCACGCGATCCACGGTCAACCGCGCCGTGCAGGCGCTGTGCGGCTACAACTGGGTGGAGAAGGCCGGGAACGGACGGATCCAGATCAACGTACGCCTCTGGTTCCACGGCAACAGCACGGCCCAGCAAGAGGTACTCGCCGAGATCGCCGACCGGCACGATCGCGACACCGAGGCGTTCCCGTACGCGGTGGGCCCGGAAGGCGCCCATCAGGAGGAGCTGGACCTCGGCTTCGCCGTCGAGGAAAACGTTCGCGGAAGGAGGCGCACCGGGTGATAGTGCTGCCAGGCTCCCCTACGGGCACCTGTTCGAGAGGAAGGCTGTCCCATGGCTAACGTCATGTCTCCGATCATCGCGGAGCGCATCTGGGCCCTGCCGTTGTCAGGGTCCGCCGTCAAGTTCCTCCAGTACCTCGTCTCCCGCAGCGACTTCGGGGGAGCACTGCCGGTACGGCAGAAGGACATGGCTGCCGAGTACGGGGTCACGCCCCAGGCCGTCAGCGGACTCATGGCTCCCCTGTGCGACCTGAACATCGTCCTGCGGCCGCGCAGCGAGGAGCGCAACGGCAATTCGTACCGGCTCCACCCGCTCGCGGCGAAGTACGAGAGCCCCGAGAGCATGGAGGCGGCGTTCCGTGCGGCGCTCGCCCGCATCCAGGCGGGCGACCTGCCCAACCTGAAGCTGCCGACGTACCACCAGGCCCCGCCCGCCCCGACGGGCCGCCCGAAACTCCAGGTCGCCTGAGCCGGGTACGGGAGCCGGACAAGACGGAAGGCCCTCCACCGTGGTGGAGGGCCTTCCGCGCCTGAGTAACTTGTGCCCCCACTATATCCGCCGCGCCTCGGATCCGCGCGGTTGGCCTGCACCGCACATGACGCCTGTGTCCCGGACATGGCCGCCGGCCGGGGTGGTCGCCCTTGCGTGGAGACGGCGAAAGACGCCGCTTATATGATGGACCGATGGCGTCGATCAAGCAGTTCCAAATCACCTTCGACTGCGCAGAACCTGAGCGCGTCGCGCGTTTCTGGTGCGAGGTGTTGGGATACGTCGTACCGCCGTCACCGGAGGGGTTTGCTACTTGGGACGACTTCGATCGCGCGCTGCCACCTGAGCGTCAGGGTTCGGCGTTCGCATGCATCGATCCCTCAGGTGTGGGCCCGCGACTGTTCTTCCAGCGCGTTCCCGAGGGCAAGGTCGTCAAGAATCGGCTGCATCTCGACGTGCGGGTCGGCACCGGGCTCGTGGGTGAAGAGCGTCTGGCCGCACTTGAGGCCGAATGCGCACGACTGGTCCCGCTCGGCGCGGTACGCGGGCGACTACTGCTTGCCGATGGAGTCAACGAGTCGTGCCTCGGGATGCAGGACATCGAGGGCAACGAGTTCTGTCTCGACTGAGGTGACGGAACCACTCTGCGGTGTCCCACGAGCAGGGATCGGTACGGGGTGCGCGCCGACCGCGTCAACGACGCCGGACACTGCTGGGCACCCTGCTGCTGATCCGCCGCCCCGCCGACGCCCGGCCACGTCCTCGTGGCTCTTGATCTGCCGCCGGTATCCGGGCTCGTCGGCCAGGCGCAGGACGTGCGGGGTCATGGCGATCCGCCCGTAGCGCGCGATCGCGTCGCCCAGCGGGGTGGGGCGCCCGTCCCGGGACAGCATCCGGATCACGTCGTAGGCGCGGACGGCCCCGTGTGGAGGGAGCCGATGATCCGCAGGATCTCCTCCCAGTGCCGCTCGATCCGGGCGAGGCCGCCCCGGCCGCCGGCCGCGTCCTGGAAGGCGCAGTAGCCGGCGGCGCGGTCGACGTGCCACATCGTCTGGTCCGGCAGGTCCGCGCGCCGGGGTGCGTACGCGGTCGATGAACGCCAGCAGGTGCTTGGCGCTGACCACGCCGGTCCGACGGGGCGCCAGTACCCCACGATCCCGCCTACCGCACCGACACGGCGGCAGCCCTTTTACCAAGATCGGTTTTCGACGTCAAGCCACGTATTCGAGTGGCGTGACGCACGTTCGCTCGCAGGGTTTATTTGAAGCACGTCCTCACCGGGGAATTCCCGGAGAACGTGAGGCCGAAAGAATCGTTCCCGCCTGTTTCGCAGGGCGGTTTTACAAATTCCCTTTACATCGAATGGAGAATTCCCATGTTCGAGCGTTTCCCGACCCGTCGTATCGTCCTGGCCGGAGCTTCCCTGGCGCTGGTGGGTGGCGGTATCGCCCTGCCCGCGACCGCGATGGCCGCACCGGCCGCCGTCCCGCAGCAGGCCGTCGCCCTCCTTCCGGCCGACAGCGCCGACGGCATCGGTACCGGCGGCGACGCGAACGCCGAGAACACCACGGTCGGCGGTACCGCCACCGGCGGCAACGCCGACTCCGGTGTCGGCAGCTGCAAGGGCAAGTGTGTGATCACCACCGGTAACGCCACCGGCGGTAACGCCAGCGCCGACGCCATCAATCAGGGCGATGCCACCGCGGTGGGCGGGGACGGCACGGGCACGGGTGGGACCGTGAACAAGGTCGACAAGAAGGTGATCAAGAAGCAGCTGAAGGAGGAGCTGAAGGCGAAGCTCGGCAAGTGAGGGCTGACAGCCCCGTAGCTGCTCCCGACACGGCGGACGCCGGAGAGGCCCACAGCCTCTCCGGCGTCGGCACGCTGGTCTGCGGACGATGAGCGGAAAGGGGGCACCTGCTCCTTTCCATGATCAATATATCGCGCACCGGGGGGCTTGCGGCAAGACCCGGGTCGTGGCGCAGAATCACCGGCCTGAGCCAGAACCTGCGGAAACGGGAGTCGCTGAATGCGTGTGGTGTTGTCGACGTACGGGTCGCGCGGGAGTGTCGAACCGATAGCGGGGCTCGCGGTGCGGTTGCGGGAACTCGGCGCGGAGGTGCGGGTGTGCGCGCCGCCGGACGAGGAGTTCGCGGAGCGGCTGGGCGAGGTCGGTGTGGAGATGGTGCCGACCGGCCGGCCGGTGCGCCCGTTGGTGACCTCGGTGACGCCGGGGTCGGCGGTGGGCCTGGCGCAGCGTGCGGCCGAGTTGATGGCCGCGCAGTTCGACACGGTCGCCGCGGCGGCCGAGGGATGTGATGCGCTCGTAGCGACCGGCCCCTTGCCGGCCACGGCCGGTGCGCGGTCGGTGGCCGAGAAACTGGGCATCCGCTACGTACACGTGAGCCACCAGCCGGTCAGCCTGCCGTCGCCGTACCGCCGGCCGCCCGCGCGGCGGGGCCGGCCGTTGCCACCGGACGTGACCGACAACCGGGCGCTGTGGGACCTGGACGCCCAGATCGCGCACGCGATGTTCGGCGAGATGCTCAACACCCAGCGGGCGTCGATCGGCCTGCCGCCGGTGGACAGTGTCCGCGACTACGCCTTCACCGACCAGCCGTGGCTGGCCACGGACCCGGTCCTGGCCCCGTGGGAGCCGACGGACCTCGCGGTCGTGCAGACCGGCGCGTGGATCCTGACCGACGAACGCCCGCTTCCCGCCGGGTTGGTGGCGTTCCTGGACGCCGGCACAGCACCGGTGTACGTGGGTTTCGGCAGCACGCCCGTGAGTGCCCCGAAGGACGTCGCCCGGGTGGCCATCGAGGCGATCCGCGCGCAGGGCCGCCGTGCGGTCGTCTCCCACGGCTGGGCCGACCTGGCCCTGATCGACGAGCAGGACGACTGCTTCGTCGTCGGCGAGGTCAACCATCAGGCCCTGTTCCGCCGGGCGGCCGCCGTCGTGCACCACGGCGGCGCGGGCACGACGACGACAGCCACCCGGGCCGGGGCGCCTCAGGTGGTGGTGCCCCAGGGCGCGGACCAGCCATATTTCGCCGGCCGGGTGGCCGCCCTGGGCGTCGGCGCGGCACACGACGGTCCGACCCCGACCGTCGAGTCCCTGTCGGCCGCGCTCAAGACGGCCCTGACCCCCGGGACCCACGCGCGAGCAACCGCCGTGGCCGGCACGATCCGCACCGACGGAGCGACGGTGGCCGCGAAACTGCTGCTCGACGCCGTCAGCCGAGCAAGGCCACCTGTGTCCGCGTGAACCAAGCGGGGGAGTTCCGCGGCAGCAGCCCGACGCCGTAGCACCGGCGAGCGACGGCACCGGCGAGCGACAGCACCGGTCGAGTGCGGGAACCAACTCGAACCGGCAGGCCGCCACCGGCGCGAAGAGCGGGTCGCCGGTCGACCGGCCGAGGGGGATCGCGCCGTGCCCTTGGGACGTCGCCGTCGTTGATCCGGTCCGCCGCCTGGTCGCACTCGTACCGATGAACGGACCCTCCCATGCTCTTGACCGCACTGCGCGTCATGGCCGGCACCGCGCTCGCCGCCGGACTCGTCACCGGGCCCGCCGAGCCGGCGCCGCCCGCCGCACCCGCCGCCAAGCCCCCGGAGTGCCTGTACACGCCGAATGCCGGGCAGGCGGCGGGGGAGGTGGGCACGCCGCCGGCCAGGCCCGCCCACAGCGGCACCCCGCGGGTCACGCTCGTCACCGACCGGGGTGACATCGCCTTCGACGCGGACGCCGTCAAGGCGCCCTGCACCGTCAACTCCTTCGCCCACCTCGCCGGCAAGGACTTCTTCGACAAGACCAGGTGCCACCGCCTCACCACCGGGGCCCTGAAGGTTCTGCAGTGCGGCGATCCCACCGCCTCCGGCTCCGGTGGACCGGGCTACCGGTTCTCGGAGGAAAACCTGCCGAAAGCCGCTCCCGGCCGGCAGACCGCCGAGTACGGCAAGGGCACGGTCGCCATGGCCAACGCGGGCCCCGGCACCAACGGAAGCCAGTTCTTCATCGTCTACGGCGACACCGACCTGCCGCCCGCCTACACCGTCTTCGGGCGGATCAGCTCGGGTATGAACCTGCTGGAGGAGATCGCGGCCGGCGGATCCGACAACGCCAACGGCCAAGGCGACGGCGTGCCCAGGAAGACCGTCACCATCCGGGACGTGACCGTCACCGCCGCCGCTCGGTAATCGAATACGGCGCGGGGGTATGAGTGGTTCATGGCGTAAGGCGCTGTTTCATCTGCTCCGTCCGGGGAAACAGCGTTCAGTCCCTTCTGTAAGCGCTCGACGGCAGGCCTGCGCGCAGTGCACCGCGTGCCGTCGGGACATCACGAAATGGAGATCACTGTGTCCGTCGTCAAGAGCGCCCTCCCGGATGCCGAACTGAAGGTCGTCGGCGAAGCGCTGCAGGGCGCGCTGGTGGATCTGGTGGACCTGGCGCTCACCGCCAAGCAGGTGCACTGGAACGTGGTCGGCCCCCGCTTCCGCTCGGTCCACCTCCAGCTCGACGAAGTCGTCACATCGGCCCGCACCCATTCCGACGTGGTCGCCGAACGGGCGTCCGCCCTCGGAGTGACCCCGGACGGCCGACCGGCCACGGTGGCGTCGACCAGCGCCATCTCCGGCGTGCCGGAGGGGTGGGTGAAGGACGAGGACGCGGTACGGATCCTGGTGGACGCCCTGGGCGCGGTGATCACCCGCATGCGCCGGCGCATCCAGGAGACGGCAGACCCCGACCCGGTCACCCAGGACGTCCTGATCGGCCTCACCGGCGACCTCGAGAAGCATCACTGGATGTTCCAGGCCGAAAGCGCCTGAGCAGGCCAAGAGCATGACAATGCGCTGACCTGCGAAGCAATGCGTTTCAAGAGGTTTCGTGGCGTGACAGCGCGTTCCGTGAACGTACGGAACTTCACCGGAATCCGGCGGCCGACCGGAACGTTTCCGGAAGCCGAGTGCGCCGAGCCGGTCGACGTTCAGCTGCACTCGGCCGTGGGGCCTCTCGGCCTGACCCGCGCCGAACGGCCGCGATCACGCCGAGAGGAACGGCTCCGTCAAATGCGGCGTCGCCAGGTGCAGCGTGGTGGCGGTTTCGCGGCCGAGCACGCGCTCCCTCGAGTGCCTGGCCGCCACAGGGTCGACCTCGTGCGTGTAGGCGAGCTCGGGGTGGAGCAGCTGGAGCGCGTGCACCAGGAGGTCGCCGGTGACGAGCGCCAGCTCGCGCCCGTCGGCGACCAGCACGCTCTGGTGTCCGGGCGTATGACCGGGCGTGGCGACCGCGCGCCCGGCGCGCAGCGGCGTGTCCCCGTCGAGGAGCCGGAGCCGACCGGCGGCCGCGAGCGGGTCGGTGAGGGTCTCGCGAAGCTGCGGGTTGAGCGCGTCGAGGGCGTCGAACTCGGCCCGCTGGAGCAGGTATTCGGCGTTCGGGAAATAGGGGCGGCGGCCGCTGGTCGCGCCGCCGGCTGATGGGACGGCCGCCTCGGTCACGACCGCCCACCCGACGTGGTCGGTGTGCAGATGTGTGAGCACCACGGTGTCGACTTCGGCCGGGTCGATGCCCGCGGCGGCGAGCGACTCGGGGAGCGCACCGGGCACGGGCGCCCACGAGCTGGCCGGGCTGTCCGCCGGACCGATCCCGGCGTCCACGACGGTGAGGCCCTTGTCGCCGCGGATCGCGTACGCGCGGAACTGGAGCCGCCAGCGGCCCTCGGCGTCGACCGCGCCCGGGTCGTAGCGGTCGGCCTCGGCCCACTGAGCGGCCGTGGCCTCGGGGAAGGCCTCGGCGCGCGGGGAGAAGAACGGGCCCTCGCCGTCGGCGAGGGCGATGATCTCGGTCGAGCCGATCCAGAGGCGGGGAACGCTGAGCGACATGGCCGCGATCCTGCCATGCCTTCCACGTGGGTGGTGACTCGCCCCATGCCGTGATGATCTCGACGTGGGGCGAGCTGATCTCCCGTCCACCGCTCGCCGAGATCGCGGCGTCTCATGGGCGTACCAAGGGTGCTGTCCGACGAGGAGATCGCTGAGCGACTCGGGGCGGGAGCGTAACGGCGACGAGATCACCCGCACCTACGGCATCCGGTACCACGCCGCGGTGGCCGCGATCGTGACCATCGCGGACCGGTCCCGACGCATCGACCATCTACGGGCGTCCATTGCCACGCACGACGCGGGGCACCGGCTCACCGGGGCGGACTTCGATCCGGCGCACCGGATCGACGCGATCGTTGCCGCGCACCAGGCTCTCCCGCTGGACTGACCCGGGCTCCGCCGCGCTCCCCGCTCGGTCCACGGGAGCGGTTACGGGAGCGGTTACGGGACCGGGCGGGCCGGTGTCGTCGTCCGGTCGCAGGAGAGGCGCAGCGCGTTCAAGGCGTTCCAGGCCGACTCGGGAGCGAACATCGTCGTCGAGGTGGTCCGACCAGGGAAGAACAGTACGTAGCCCTGCGCGAGAGGGGAGAGGTCGCCCCACGGCTCCCGGTGGTGCGCACGCCCGAGCGTGTGTCCGCACAGGTCGCAGGCGATCCAGGGGACGACCAGAAGGCCGGTCGAGGCGTCGTCCGCGCCGATGGAGGTACCGGGGAGTGGAGCCGTGTCGGCGTCCTCGATGAGCCTCAGTGAGGCGTCGTCGGCGCTGTCGCTGTCGTGGGTGCCCCGGCATCGTCGGACGGCGGGCGCGAGCGTCGTCCACATGCCCCAGTCCTCGCACGCCACGGCGATCTCGGCCCGCATCGTCTCGCTGATCGCGATCTGGTGCTCGAGGAGGCTGACGACGAGCAGGTCGAGCCCGGCCTCCTGTTCCCCGATCTGCCGGCAGTCCATGAACTCCTGGGCCGGGACCGGCGGGAGGAGCGCGGCGAACCGGCCCCACTGGGTTGCTTCATCGATCACCCGGTCGAGGCTACCCCTGGGCTGATCAACGGTACGGCCGGCCTGCGGCCCTCGCCCTGTGGCCGATCCCGGTAACGCAGTGTAGTTGCTCGACGTGCCCTTCCCGGCGGCCCGTGCCAGGCTGATGCGGGGCCGCTCGATGGCCCCACCCCCTCACTAGGAGTGAACTCAGCATGGGTATCAAGGACGAGATGAACGAGAAGGCCCAGCAGGCCAAGCAGAAGCTTCAGGGCAAGAAGGACGAGGTCTCCGAGCGCACGCAGAGTGAGCAGGAGCGTCTGCGCAAGGAGAAGATCGAAGAGGCGAAGCGCACGAAGGACCGGTTCAACGAAGGCCGGTAGCCCGCACCGCCGCACCGTCGGCGCGAGCCCGTCCGCCTGGAACACGGCGGACGGGCTCTCTGCGCGCAACAAGGGTCAGCGGCGGGTCGGGGTGCGGTGGAGGAGTTCCAGCCGCTGGTGGGCGAGTTTGAGGTGGCGGGGGTCGAGCGCGGGCAGGTCGTGCAGGAGGCGGATGAGCTCGGGGCCGGTCGCGAGGGCCGCCGAGGGCTCCTTGAGCTGGGTCCAGCAGTACAGGGCGCCGGCTGCCGCGGCGGCCACTTCGGGGGCCTCCGGGGGCTGGTCGGCCAGGCGGGTTCGGCCCGCGCAGGTCCACAGTTGTGTCGCGAGCCGGAAGTCGCCCGCCATCCGGGCGAGATCGGCGCGGATCTCCGCCCATTCGGTCGCCTCCCGCGAGGCGTAGCCGAAGGTCTGGAGCACGTACTGCTCCCACGCCTGGGCGAGTGTGGCCGCTTCGAGGTGCCGCCCGGAGGTGGCCAGGGCGTGCAGATGCGGCCGGGGGTCGCTGTCGCTGCGGCCGGGGGCGGTCGGCGGCGCCTGCGGCCTGGGCGGTACGGGGGTGACGGGCGTGACGGAGGTGGCGGGGTGAGGAGCGCGTACCGGCTCCTGGCGGGCCGGGGCGTCGAGTTCGCGGGCTGTCGGCAGGACGAGGGCGCCGGGCGGCAGCGCGGCGGCTCCCACCGCGAGGGCGTGCACCTGCAAGTTGGGCGGCCGGGTGGGGCTGCTGCTCAGCTGGTTGATCCACTGCCGCGTGTAGCTGCTCACGACGTTGCCGCCGCCGGCGAAGCCGGGCGGGCACACCACTCCGTAGACCTCGGCGGACGGGGAGGCGGGCAGGCTGCCGTACTCCCGCAGCAGTGGCCACGCCGCCTTGTCCGCCGCGAGGTCGAGCAGCACGGTCGTCAGGCCGGCGGGGCGCTCCCGCAGTTCGCCGGCCAGCCACTCCCAGGGCAGTGCCGTGTAGCGGACACCGGCGGCCGTGGTCCCCGCCAGGGCGAGGTGGAGGCGGCGGCCGCGGCGGTCGACGGTCAGCCGGCCGGAGAGGTAGACCAGGAGCGGACCGGGCGTGGCGGCGGCCATGCGCAGCCGCATCAGTACGGTGTTCGGATCCCGGGCCCCGTCGAGATACGTCGTGTCGCAGGGGACGTCGCTGTTCAACAGCATCGAGACGGGCACCACCCCGAGCGCGGCCAGGTTCTCGCTGGGCGCGACTTGAAGGCTGCGGCGGCGCACCGCGGCGTCCCCCGCTATGAGGAGGACGTGCCCCCGCTGCTGTTCCCGCCCGATGTTGCGCATGGACAGACCGTACTCACTGCGCGCACCCCGGGTGGATGGTGGCCGTCATTCCTCACCCCTGCCCGCGCGTGCGTCCTGCGGACCAGGCCTGGGCGAACAGTTCGTGCGGGGGCAGCGGTGGGAGCAGGCGGGTGAAGGGGGACGCGACCTCCGAGGTGTCGGCGCAGGCCAGGTGGGGGGCGAGTTTGGCGGTCTCCAGGGGCAGGTGGGGGGCCTTGAGGTCGCTCCACGCGCCCGGGACGAAGGCCGTGCGGCCCGCGCGGGCGCGTCTGCCGCTCTCGACCGCGCCGGCGGCCACCAGCTCGGCCTGGGCCGCCTTGTGCCGGGCGGGCGTCCAGCCGTTCCAGCGGCGGACGTTCTGGTCGGTGGGGCGGGCCAGTGCCAGGAGTTGCAGGTACAGGGCGGACGCGTCGGCGCCGACGCCGAGGGCGGCGCCGACCTCGGCGACCAGTTCGGGCGTGCTCAGCGCCGGGTTCAGTTCGTAACCGCCGGGCGGGAGAGGGGTCGTGGCCACGCGGGCGACGATGCGGGCGAGGCCGCCGTCGTACACGGCCCGTACGCGTTGTACGGCGTCCCGGACGCGGGGCAGGGCGAGTTCGCCGCACAGGCGCAGCGCCCGCTCCACCCGCTCCGGGTCGGCCAGTGTGGCCGGCCGCAGGAACACGTCGTGGCCGGGGACCGCGACCACGAACAGCCCGTCGTCGTAGGCCAGTGACGGCTCGGTGTCCTCGCGGAACGGCGGCTGCGGGCAGGGCAGCACGGCGCCCTCGTACGGGGTGAAGGCCGGGTCAGCGGCCGCCGCCCGGGCCAGTTCGGGGTGCCAGCCCAGTGGGAGCAGCGTCAGCGGATCGTCCAGCAGCGTCCGCAGCGCGCCGTACAGGGCGACGGCGCCCGCCGCGGGCGGGTCGCCGACCGGCCGCTCCGTCAGCGCCCAGGCCACGACGGACGCGGGCTCCCGGTGCGGTGGGCGGCCGGGGTACACGCAGCGTCCGGCGGCGCCGTCCGGTTCGGCATGGTGCAGCGCGAGGCCGCCGCTCCGGTTGCCGACCAGCACGAACCGGGCGCCGTCGAGCGGGGTGTCCGAGGGCGTGCGGCCGGCCGGCAGGGCGCGGGCCCAGGCGTCGCCGAGGCCGAGGTCGGCCTCCAGCGCGCCGGCCAGGCCCTCGTCGACGTACGGGGTGGTGCCGAGCAGCCGCGCCCACGCGGCGGCCATCCGCTCGGCCGCGGCCGTCATGCCGCCGGGCGCCCACAGTTCGGCCGGGTCCGCCGGGACGCCGGCCGCGAGTACCGCCCGGCATCCGGCCTCCCCGAGCCGGTGGCGGAGGCTGTCGTACTCCCGGGCCGTGGCCTTGTTCGCCTTGTACGGGGCCGCGCGCAGCGCCTTCAGGTGCTCGGCGCTCCGGTCGCGCCCCGGCAGCCCGCCGAGGACCAGGGCGGCGATCGAGCGCCTGGCTCCCGTACGCCACGAGAAGACGTCCAGCGCCTCGGGCGTCAGGGCGAGCGGTCCGCGCTCCGCCACCAGGCGGAGCAGCAGGGGCAGCCGCCGCGCGTCGTCCCGGTCGATCGTGAAGGTCTCGAAGGTCTCAGGGGTCCCAGGGGTCCCAGGGGTCCCACAGGTCTCGCGGTCCGCAGCGGTCGCGGGCGCCGGGTCGGCCGCGGGCTGCACGAACCGCGCCAGGCCGCGCCGTTCCACGCCGGAGGCGACCAGGCCCCCGGCGGTCCGGCACCGCTCCAGCTCCGCCTCGGGCGCCCGGCCGGTGCGCCACGCACCTGCGCGCTCGGCGAACGGCTGCCCGCTCCAGGTCTCCAGCAGCGCGGCCAGGGCCGCGCGGTCCTCGGTGGGGGTGGTCTCCACGGCGGCCCGCCAGGCCACCGCGTCGATCCCGCCGAGCAGCCCCGCCCAGTCGTCGGGGTCCGCGGGCCGGGCGAGGCGCCGCGTCTCGTCGTCGATCTCGCCGCGCAGGTAGCGGCCGTCCGCCGCGAGCGCCGTCAGCGTCGCCGGCTGTGGCCCGGGCACGTAGGCCCGGTACGGGCGCACCTCGGGCAGCAGCCCGCCCAACGCGGGCGCCAGGACACTGTCCGCCACCGCCGAGGGCAGTTCCACCACCGGCCCGGACCGCATGAGGGCGACGCGCCGCGACAGCTCCTCCCGCCGTCGGCGGACGTCGGCGGCCAGCAGCGCCGCGCGCACCACGCCGTCCACCACGCGCGGTTCGCGCACCTCGGGCAGGACCCGGGCGACCTCCGTGCGGACAGCGGACTCGCCCGCGCGGGCGGCCGCGTCCAGGAGCGCCCGTACGGCGTCCTCCTCCACCGCGCGCAGCGCCTTGGAGGAGGACGCGTCGCGCTCGGTGAGGAAATGCCAGTACGCGGGCGGCGGCACCGGCCCCACGCTGTGGGAGGCGAGCCGCCTGCGCGGCGCGTGGTCGGGGCCGAAGAGTCCGTGGACCTCCCACAGCAGGGAGCCGTCCTCGGCGGCGTGGCAGCGGATCTTCATCTCGCCCGCCAGTACGCCGTCCTCCCCGCCCTCGGGCATCCGGACGATGCCCCAGGGCCGCCGGCCGGGCCGCCCGCTGCGGTAGCGGGCGCGGCGGCCGTCCATGCCCTCCAGCAGGAACTCGTTCGGCGAGGGCCCCGCGTACGCCGTGCGGTACAGCACCCGGCAGCCCACCAGGGCCCCGTCCTGGCCCAGGGGTGAGACGGGCGCTCCCTCGGGCAGGGCCGCCAGGGTCAGCTGGTCCCTGAAGAGCGCCATCCCCGGCGGGATCTCGCCCGTGCGGTGGAAATCGGGCAGCGTGCTGTCGGCGCCGCGCGTCCCGGTCAGGGGATCGACGCGCGCCCAGCCGTGCGCCCTGCCGAACACCCGGGAACTCCAGAACCGGCGGCCGTCGCTCATCTGGAGGTCGTGGTGGTCGATGCCCTCCCGGCCGCCGGGGCGCAGGACCCGCTCGCCGTCGTGCCGGCCCTCACCGTCCGGGCTCTCGAACTGGAAGCCGAGGCCGCCCTGGATGCCGCTTTCGTACGGCCGCAGCCCCAAGCGCTCCTGCGGCTCGAAGACCTCGTCGGGGCGGTCGGACCAGAAGGCGTGCCTGCCGAAGGAGTCGGCGGGCTCTGTCGTCCAGCTGACCAGGAACCGGCCGCCCGCGAAGTGGACGACGCCGCGCGCCGTGTCCTCGGGCAGCTCGAAGGTGCAGGAGGCGCGGACGCCCGCGTGGTCCACGGCGACGGCCCGCCGCCTGCCGTACACCGTCAGGACCGGCCAGGTGCAGGTCACGCCCTCGACCTCGCCGGGGGCGAAGCCGGCCAGGGCCGTGTCCAGGGCGGGCCAGCCCAACTCCTCGGGGAGCCCGGCCCGCAGGCTGCGCGCGAGGGAGCCGGTCAGGTCCAGCGGTGCCAGGGCCTCCTCGATGCCGTCCAGGGCCGTGGCCGTCGGGCGGTCCAGCAGTTCCCGCAGTTCCTCCACGGCCTCGTCCGCCGCGGCGAGTCCGCCGCCCGCCAGCGCGCGCAGGAGGCTCTCGACCCTGGTGTGCACCTCGGCGGCGATGCCGGCGTTCTGCGGCAGCCGGGTGATCGCGGTGCCGCCACCGCGCAGGGCGGCGTGGACCGTGCCCTCCAGCCGCGGCCCGAACACGGGGTCGGCCGCCAGGGCCTTGAGGTCGCGCCGTGAACCCTCGCCCCAGAAGTACAGCCGTATCGCCTCGCCCGGGTCGTGCACCGCGATGCCCTCGGCGAGGCAGAGGTCGAGCAGGTCCGCGTCCAGCCCGGGGTAGCGCCAGCGGTCCTGGTGCAGCTTCACCGGCTGCTCCGCCGCGCGCAGCCGGGGCGCGAACCGGGCGACGAGGTCGAACAGTTCCGGCGGCATCGGCTGCCGCGTCACGCCCCCGTACGGCACCCGGCGGTGAGCGTACGCGCGCGTGTACCTCCCCAGCCAGGCGGCGAGGCCGCCCTCCGGGGTCACCCGCCCGCCGGCAACCGCGTCGGCCGCGCCCGAGCGCAGCAGCAGGCGCAGCCAGGGCGCGGCGTCGCCGCGCGACTCCGGGAACACCTCCATCAGCAGGGCGTCGACCTCGTCGCCCTGCGGGTGCTCGGCCAGCAGGGCGGCGACCGCGTCCAGCAGGGTGTCCGGTACGGCCTTCCCGCGCGCGGCGCCGATCATCCGGGCCAGCACCCGGGCGTCCTCGGCGGGACCGAGGCCCGCGGCGCGCGCCGACGCGCGGACCCGCCGGGCGAGATCGGCCGGCAGCTCGCCGGGCGAGGCCGCCCACGCGGTGAGGACCCGTACGAACTCCTCGTGTGCGTCGGCCGCTTCCAGCGCGTCGGCCAGCCATCCCTGGTGCCCGCTCAGCTCCTTGACGGGGAGCGCCCCCGCCCCGGCGAAGAGCAGCACGTTCTCCCGGCGCCAGGCTGGGTCCACGCGCAGGGCGTGCTCGCGCTCGGCCTTGCGGGCCAGCGTGTACGCCCGCCCGGCGACCTTCCGGTCCCAGGAGATCAGCCGCTGGGCCGCCGTGTCCCAGAACCAGGGCAGGTGGGGCGGGGGCAGCCGGTGGGCGAGGGACTCCAGCCCGTCGATGGCGCGGCCCGCCTTCGGGTACGCGTCGGATATGCGGGTCCGCACCTCGACGAGCAGGGCGAGCGCGGCGCTCTCGGCGCCCGGGTCGTGCGCCCGCACCCAGGCGGCGTACGCCTGCGACCTGCTGGGGTCCGAGGGAAGCGGCACGGAAGTGTTCATGCGTCAGATCCTGGCACGCGCCACTGACATCGCCGCCCGGCGCCTCCCCTGATCGCGTCGGGCGGGCGGCATCTCTTCCAGGACACCGCGCGGACCCTCGCACGGATCGCGAGCCACCTGAGCACCGCGCCCGCGCCTTCGTCGTGGTGATGTGGCTGCGCCACTTGCCCGCACATCGGTGAGGCGACCGCCGATTCGCGCCGGGGCGGGGTAGGACACCAGCATGGCTGGAATTGAACTGGCGAGTCCCGCGTTCGACGACGGAGCGTTCATCCCGGGCCGCCATGCGAAGGACGGCGACAACGTCTCGCCCACCCTGACATGGTCCGGCGTGCCCGAGGGCACAGCGGAGCTGCTGTTGCTGTGCGAGGACCCGGACGCGCCCAGTGGGACCTTCGTGCACTGGCTCGTCACCGGCATCGACCCCACGAGCCACGGTGTCCGTGCCGGGCAGACCCCCCGGGGCGGGCAGGAGCGGCCCACCGGCTGGGGCGAGCCCGGCTGGGGAGGGCCGCGGCCGCCCCACGGCGACCAGGCCCACCGGTACTTCTTTCGCATCTACGCGCTTCCCGAGCCGGTGTCGCTGCCCGACGGCGCGACCGCCGACGACGTGCACGCCGCGGTGGACGACCGGCAACTGGCCAGCGGCACCCTCGTCGGCCTCTACCAGCGCTGACGGGGTGACTGGGGCCGGCCGCCGGGCCGCTACCGGGAGCGCGCTTCGCGCGTCTTCGAACGGTTCTCCTTGCGGATCGCTTCCAGCAGTTCGCTCCTGCTCATCCGTGAACGGCCGCTGATGTCCAGACGCTGGGCCAGGTCGTACAGGTGCTGCTTGGTGGCCTGCTCGTCGACGCCCTCACCACTGCGGGCCGGCTGGTCGCGGGGCGTGTCGGCGCGCGGGTCCGAGGGACCCTTGCGGCCGTGCTCCTTGCGCTCCCAGTGGTCCGCGACCTTCTCGTACGTGTGCTTGAGCGCGCTGAAGGCGACCCGGTGGGCCCGTTCGCCCTCCCCGTACTGCTCCACAGCCGCGTCGTGGGCCTTGATCCAGGTGCGCTGCGCCTCCTTGGGCGAGCGCTCCAGCGTCGAAGGAAGCTCTTCGCGTCCTGGCATTGGATTGGTCACCTCCGGTGATGTGCGGGGCGGGGCGGATACCGCTCCCGTCAGTGGGGTCAGGGTGGGGTCAGGAGGGGGAAACGTTCTCGGCCTGGGGTCCCTTGGGGCCCTGGACGACGTCGAACTGCACCTTCTGACCCTCGCCGAGTTCGCGGTACCCGGTCGAGGCGATGGCCGAGTAGTGGACGAAGACGTCCGGACCTCCGCCGTCCTGCTCGATGAAGCCGAAGCCCTTCTCGGCGTTGAACCACTTCACAGTGCCAGTAGCCATCTCTTCTTCTTCTCCTTCGTGCGGGCACGGAACCTGCGGGGGATCGTCGCGACCACCCCGAACCGTGCGGCGCATTCACGCACCCCGGCGCCTTCCCCTGATCGCATGACCCATGCGCCCTTCCTGCGGCGCGCGCTGTTTCCCCGCCCCTTTCACGGGCAGCCGCCCCGAGGGGCCCTCGCCCGGCGGAAGGACAGCGAGATGAGAGAGCACACACCCGATGACGCCTCGCGGAAGGACACCTCCGCGCGGGCGCGCGGCAGCGAGGAACCGGGAGCCTCCTCCGGCTCGGAGCGCCAGGCACAGGAGCGTGTCGTGCCCGGCACCGCCAGTGCCCGGGAGGGATACCACCAGGAGGGCACCGGCAGCGGCGAGCCCCTGACCGGGGTCGAGGCCGACGAGCGGGACGAGGCGGGGAACGCGCACAGGAGGAGGAAGCAGCGATGAGGGACAAACCGAGCGCCAAGGACGTCGTCGGCGCCATCAAGGACGTCGACTTCCCGGCGAAGAAGGAGGATCTGGTCCAGGCGGCACGCAGGACGGGCGCCTCGGACGAGGTCGTCAAGGCACTGCGCGGCATTCCGCCCGACGAGTACGCGAACCGCGACGAGGTGGCCCGTTCCGTGCGGGTCGATCCCGCGTCCGACCTCGGCCAGAGTTCCGCGCAGCGCGCGCAGCAGGCGCGCCAGGGCGGCCGGCCGGGCCAGTCGCAGCACATGCGGGAGGTTCCCAAGCCGCCGATCCAGGAGGAACTGGACGGCTGAGGACGGCTGAGGCCCGCTCCCGCGCGGGGGCCGACTGGCCCGCCCGTGGATACCTCGCGCGACCGGATGGTGTGGCATCGCGAAGGACACCGGGCGCGGGCGCGATGCTCGTGCCCGGACGCCACCCACCACCGTCCCGCCGTCCGTTCGTCCACCGGAGGTAGCCCGGCCGTGACCGCCGACCCACGCACCACCGTCGTCGTCATCACCCACAACCGCCGCGATCAGCTGCTGCACACCCTCGACCGGCTGGCCGGGCTGCCCGAGCGCCCGCCGGTGATCGTCGTCGACAACGCGTCGAGCGATGGCACCGGGGACGCCGTCGCCCGCGTGCGGCCGGCGGTCACCCTCCTGACACCCGGCCTCAACCTGGGCGCCCCGGGCCGCAACATCGGCGTACGGCACGCCCGTACGCCGTACGTGGCGTTCAGCGACGACGACTCCTGGTGGGAGCCCGGGGCGCTGGGGCGCGCGGCGGACCTGCTGGACCGGCACGACCGGCTGGGGCTGGTCGCCGCCGGCATCCGGGTGGGCCCCGGCGGGGAGCCGGACCCGCTGAACGCCATGCTCGCCGCGTCCCCGCTCGGCTGCGCCGCCGATCTGCCCGGGCCGCGGGTCCTGGGTTTCCTGGCCTGCGCCGCCGTGGCCCGGCGGGACGCGTACCTGGAGGCCGGCGGCTACCACCCGCTCCTGTTCCTGGGCGGCGAGGAGACCCTGCTGGCCTATGACCTGACGGCCCGCGGGTGGGCCGTGTGCCACGTTCCCGACGTGGTGGCCGTGCACCGTCCCACCGGCGGGGTGCGGCCCGGCCGGCCCGCCGTCCAGCGACGCAACGCCGTGCTGACCGCATGGCTGCGCCGGCCGGTGACCGTGGCGCTGGGGCACACGCGCAGGCTCGCCGTCGAGGCCCGGCGCGACCCGGAGGCACGCCGGGCGCTGCTGGAGACCCTCACACGCCTGCCGACGGCGCTACGGGCCCGGCGACGGCTCCCGGCGGCCGTGGAGGCGGCTGCGCGTCTCGTGGACGCCTGACGGCCCGCCTGCGGTCCTCCCCGGGGGCCGGTCAGGTGGTCAGGTGTTGGGTTCGGTCAGGTGTTGGGTTCGGCGGCGCTGATGTCGGCGAGGGCGGACGTCTCGTCGCGGTCGACGGCGAGGTCGCCGATCGAGACGATGCCGACGGGGCGCTCGCCTTCCATGACCGGCAGCCTGCGCAGCGCGTGGGTGCGCATCAGCTCGACGGCCC
>NZ_JBSFTP010000069.1:0-40285 GCF_053591315.1 Streptomyces sp. NPDC003042 | reverse complement strand
GCTGGTTCTTCAGCCTCGCCGGCGATTGAGGCGCGGGTCCGGGCAGAGCCCGGCTGGGGGTCCCCCCAGACGGAGTCTGGGGGATGGAGAAAGGGCGGGGCGGGGAGAAGCTCCGCGCAGCGGCGCCCCCGCACCCGCCCACCCCGGGGCGGGAATCAGGCCCCGGCGAGGGTCAACTCGTAGCGGCGACCGTAGCGCCGCCCACCCGGCAGCAGGAACCGCTCCGCCAGCGTCATGCCCAGCCGCTCCGCCACCGCGATCGAGCGGACGTTGGCGTCGTTGATCATCGCCACCACGTGCGGAACCCCCGCCTCCCGGACCCGCTCCACCGTGGCCAGCGCAGCGGCGTACGCGTACCCCTGCCCCCACGCGGAGCGCCCCAGGCGCCAGCCGATCTCGATCTCCCCCACCGGCCCCCACTCCTTCTCCCGCGGCCACGGCTGCGCCCCGGTGAAGCCGATCACGGCGCCCTCCGCGTCCAGCAGCGTCCACAGGCAGTAGCCGAGTTGCGCGTCGTGCATCCGCTGCCGCGCGGTGATCTCCTCGTACGCGGACAGCTCCGCGGGACCGCCGAGGAACTCCATGACCTCGGGGTGGGCGAAGACGCCGTGCCAGGCGTGGGCGTCCTCGTCGGTGGGCACGCGAAGCTGTACGGCGGGGAGCGGCCGGGTCGGCGAGGTGGTCATCAGGGGCAGCCCTTCGGATCGTGATCTCTCTCGCTGCTTAGACTGCACGTGTCCGGTGCCGTTGGGCACCCTTTATCGAGCCTTCGGGAGACCCCGCTGTGACCGAGCCCCTCTCCGAACACTCCGCGGACGTGATCGTCGTCGGGGCCGGGCCCGCCGGCTCCACCACCGCCTACCACCTCGCCAAGGCCGGACTGGACGTCCTGCTGCTGGAGAAGACGGCGTTCCCGCGCGAGAAGGTCTGCGGCGACGGTCTGACCCCGCGTGCCACCAAGCAGCTGGTCTCGATGGGCATCGACATCTCCGAAGAGGCGGGCTGGCTGCGCAACAAGGGCCTGCGGATCATCGGCGGCGGGCAGCGGCTCCAGCTCGACTGGCCGGAGCTGGCCTCCTTCCCGGACTACGGACTGGTCCGCAAGCGCGACGACTTCGACGAGACGCTGGCCCACCAGGCGCAGAAGGCCGGCGCCCGCCTGTACGAGCGCTGCAACGTCGGCGAGCCCGTCCGCGACCCCCGCACCGGCCACATCACGGGCGTGCAGGCGAAGCTGGGCGAGGAGAAGACCCCGGTCACCTTCCACGCCCCGCTGGTCGTCGCGGCCGACGGCAACTCCTCCCGGCTGTCCCTGGCGATGGGCCTGCACCGGCGGGAGGACCGCCCGATGGGCGTGGCCGTCCGTACGTACTTCACCTCGCCCCGGCACGACGACGACTACCTGGAGTCCTGGCTGGAGCTCTGGGACCGGCGCGGCACGCAGGACCGGCTGCTGCCCGGCTACGGCTGGATCTTCGGCATGGGCGACGGTACGTCCAACGTCGGGCTCGGCATCCTCAACTCCTCCTCCGCCTTCAAGGAGCTGGACTGGCGCGAGGTCCTCAAGGCCTGGTGCGCGTCCATGCCGGAGGACTGGGGCTACACCCCCGAGAACATGACGCAGCCGATCCGCGGCGCCGCGCTGCCGATGGCCTTCAACCGGCAGCCGCACTACACCAAGGGCCTGCTGCTGGTCGGAGACGCGGGCGGGCTCGTCAACCCGTTCAACGGCGAGGGCATCGCCTATGCGATGGAGTCCGGGCAGATCGCGGCCGAGGTCATCGTGCAGGCCCACGCCCGCGCCACCCCGGCGCAGCGCGAACTCGCCCTCCACTCCTACCCGAAGGTCCTCAAGGAGACGTACGGCGGCTACTACACGCTGGGCCGCGCCTTCGTGAAGCTGATCGGCAACCCGAAGGTCATGAAGATCGCCGCCCAGCGCGGCCTGAGCCACCCGGTGCTGATGCGCTTCACGCTGAAGATGCTCGCGAACCTGACCGACCCGACGGGCGGCGACGCGATGGACCGCATCATCAACGGCCTCTCGAAGGTGGCCCCGAAGGCCTGACAGGCCCGGCCGGGCCGCGCGGCACAAGGCCGAGCGGCCCGGCGTACGGCGGTTGAACTCTCAGACGTTGACGATCTTCACCCTCGGCGAGCCGGGAAGCTCCTCGGCTGCCTTGGACAGGGCTGGGATGTGCGACTTGTCGGAGGTGACGAGCAGCACCGGGGGTGCGCAGAGCGCGGCTGTGGCGACCACGAGTGCGTCCACGAGGCATTCGTGCCCGTCAAGGCCCGAGACGTCCAGCAGCTTCTTCGCGGCGTCTATCACCGCGTCGTTGACCGGCTTCACGTCGAACCGGGACAGCAGGAACTCCAGCCGCTTGGCGGCCTCCCCGGTTCGGCGCACCTCCAAAGGCGTCAGGGCGGACAGCGCCACTCGTCGGCCGCTCTGCTGGGCGACCTCAATGCGCGCACGCATCCCCTCGTCGCCGTCGACGTGCAGCGAAAGTCCTTGGGCGTCCAGGACGAGCGTGCCCTCACTCTTGGCCTTGATCTTGAGGCGCTTGCTCACCACTCCTGTTCCGCCTGCCGCCGTGCTTCGGCGGAGACGGGGCCGAACGCCTTGCGGTCAGCGGCCACGACCTCGCGGAGCTTCTGCGCGGCGAGCCATTCCTCCAGGGCTTCGGCCACAACGGAGGAGAAGCCGTTCTTGCCGGTGCGCTCCTCGACTTCCTTGATCAACGATTGCGCGAGCGACACGGATCTCTTACCGGCCCGCTCGGCGGCCTGGTGGGCTACGTGGCTGCTCATACCTAAAACGTAACACCGCCGGTAGGAAAAAATCTCGGTGTGAGGCACTCCGCCCCGCTGGAACCAATCCGGCCCCGAAGGCCTGAGCGGTGGCTACAGCACGTCGGGCCGGGCCGGGGGCTCCACGGACCGGCCCGCTGCCCGGTCGTACGGGGCCTCGTACGGGGCCTCGTGCGGGCGGTGGACGGTCCGGATGCAGCGGGTCAGCAGTACCAGGCCGCACAGCAGCAGGACCCCCGCGGCGCCCCAGCCCAGGCCGAGGACCAGGGGGCTGCCCGGCTTCTGCCAGGGGCGGGCGGTGGCCAGTAGCCAGCCGCCGGCGGCCAGGAGGCCGAGGCCGAGGGCCGCCGGGACGGCGGTGGGGTCGCCGCTGGGGTCATCGGCGAGGTCATCGGCGGCGGAGTGCTCGTCCGGCTGTGCGTTCACGGGACACCACCTCCACGTCCGACGATCAGGACGCTATCTTCGCAGGGCCTCGGCCGGTTCCACACGGGCCGCCCGCCAGGCGGGATAGAGCCCGGCCAGCAGCCCGGTGACGAGCCCCGCGAGGGGGGCCGCGGCGACGGTGGCCGGGTGGATCACCGGAGTCCAGTCCCGGACGACGGAGACGGCGACCACGGTCAGCTCTCCCAGCGAGGTCCCGACCAGGCCGCCGAGGGCGCCGAGGGTGGCGGACTCGGTGAGGAACTGGGCCGAGACGTGCCGGCCCCGGGCCCCGAGCGCACGGCGCAGCCCGATCTCGCCGGTCCGCTCCAGCACGGCGACGAGGGTGGTGTTGGCGATCCCGACGGCGCCGATCACCAGGCAGATCCCGGCGAGCAGCAGGAACAGCGCGCTCAGGTCGGAGGTGACGCCGGAGCGAAGCGTCCGCGGGTCGGGCGGCGGGACGGCCTTCAGGTACTCGGGGTGGTCGGGGCGCAGCGCGAGCGGGGCGAGGTCGGCGACCTGGCGGGCGGCGCCGAGTTCGGTGGCGATCAGCATGCTCGCACCGGACGGCGCGGCCGGGCCCCAGAGTTCCTCGGCGGTGGCCCGGGGCACGAGCACGGACAACAGGTGCTCCGGCTTGCGCTCCACGTCGGCGATGACGCCCGCCACGGTGAAGGGCTCGTCGCCGATGTAGAGCGCGGGCCGGGTGGCGAGGGTGGTGATGCCCAGCCGCTCGGCGACGCCGCTGCCGATGAGCGCGACGCGCTGGCGGCTCCGCTCGGCGAACCCGTCGTAGAGGCGGCCCTCCCGCAAGGTCGGCACCAGGGCGGCGACGGCCCCCGGGGAGGCGGCGACGACGCTGGTTCCCGTGGCGGTGCCGGCGCTGGTGGTGTTGGCGCCGGAGGGCAGGGCGCCGATTCTCGTCGTCGAGTCCAGCCGTACGGTCCACAGCACCCCGGCGTGCCGGATGCCCGCGACCGCGCGCAACCGCTGCTCGGCGTCGGCGGGGAAGCCGGGCCCGGCGAACTCGCTGTGCTGCGTGGCGACGTCCTCGATGGTCACCTCGGTGGCGGTGAGGACGTTGAACCGGCCGTCGATCTGCGAGGAGATCGTCGCCGTCAGCCCGAGGACGGCCACGAAGCTGCCGACGCCGAGGACGGTTCCGAGCGCGGTGAGCACGGCGCGGCCGGGGCGGCGCAGCATGCCGGCGACGGCCTCGGACAGGGCGTCCCGGACGGCCAGCCGGGTCGGTTCGACACTCACGCGGTCACCTGCTCGCGCAGCCGGCCGTCGCGGACACTGACGGTCCGACGGCCGCGCGCGGCCACCTCGCTGTCGTGCGTGATCACCATGACGGTCATCCCGGCCGCGTGCAGTTCGTCCAGGAGAGTCAGTACGGAGGCGGCGTTGGCGGAGTCCAGGTTGCCGGTCGGCTCGTCGCACAGCAGCAGCGAGGGCCGCCCGACGAGGGCACGGGCGATGGACACCCGCTGGCGCTCGCCGCCGGAGAGACGGCCGGGCACGGCCGTCGTCCGGTGGCCGAGGCCGACTTGTTCGAGGGCCTCGCGGGCCCGTACGAGGCGCTGCGCGCGCGATGTTCCGGTGTAGAGCATGGCAAGGGCGACGTTCTCCAGGGCGCTGCGGTGGGGCAGCAGGTGGAAGGACTGGAACACGAAGCCGATGCGGCGGCCGCGCAGGGCGGTGCGCTCGCGGTCGGGCAGCGCGGCGGTGTCGATCCCGTCGAGGAGATAGCGGCCGGAGGTGGGGGAGTCGAGCAGCCCGGCGACGTTGAGGAAGGTGGACTTGCCCGAGCCGGAGGGGCCCACGATGGTGATGAACTCGCCGCGCATCACGGTCAGTTCGCAGGACTTGAGGGCCTCGACGGGCGGCGGCCCGGGATAGGTGAGCCCAACCTCGCGGAACTCGATGACGGGTGTGCCGGGAGCGGGATCGCCAGAGGTGCCGTTGGGCCCGGGGCGGCGGCGGAGGAGCGGAAACTTCACTTGGCCGCCCTCTGCGGGCTTTGCGCGCTCTGCGGGTTCTTCGGGGCGGAGCCGATGACGACCTTGGTAGCGGCGGCGAGGGCGTCGGCCTGGACGGGGGTCACGGCCACGTAGCCGTCGCCGCTGGTCCCGGTCCGGACCTCGATACGCCGCTGCGTGCCGTCGGCGGCCACGGCGGTGACGACGGTACGTCCGTCCGCGCTCGCGGAGACGGCGGTGACGGGAACCACGAGGGCCTCGCCGTCGGTCGAGGCGGACTTGATGGTCAGCCGTACGTCCTGCCCGGCGAAACCGGCGGGCAGCGGCTGGTCGGCGCGGACCACCATCCGGTAGCCGAGACCGGCCCCGCCGCCGCCCTTGCCCGGAGCACTGCCCTGGCCGCCCTGCTCGGGCTGCTGTCCGGTGGCCGACTGGCCGGCCGACCGCTCGGTGGCGACCAGCGCGACCTTGCCCTGGACATCGGTCCCGGCGGTCTCGGAGGAGATCACCACGGCCATGCCGGCGCGCAGCAGCTGCTTCTTGTCGTCCTTGAGGTAGGCCTCGACGACGAGTTCCCCGGCGGACAGCGTCAGCACCGGCCCGGAGACAGGACCGCCGACGCGCCCGCTGATCCCGCTGACCCGGGCGGGAAAGGCGCCGAGGAACACGGTCTCGGCGGCGGGCAGCATCGGCCCGTCGGCGGCCTCGGCCGCGGCCAGCCTGGCCCGGGCGTCGGCGAGCGCCTGCCGGGCGCGTGCGAGGGCCCGGCCGGAGTCGCCGCCGGTGCCGGAGGTGGGGGCGGATGTGGGGGCAGGGGAGGCCGAGGGCGGCGCGCCAGTGCCCGGCTTGCCTCCCGTGCTGGGCTGAGCGGTGCTGCCGCTGGCGGTTCCCGGCCCCGAAGCCGAGGCGTCCTCAAGGGCCCACTCGGCCGACCGTACGGCCTCCCGCGCGGCCTTGATCCCTTCCGCGCCGTCCGGCACGGCGGGCAGCGGGTCGTACCCGATGGCCCGGTAGCGCGCGGCGAGAGCGGCCTTCGTACCCGTCCCGAAAACGCCCTTCGCGTCGGAGCCGGTGCCGTGCCCGAGCTCGCGCAGCGCCTGCTGGAGCTGCGCGACGTCGTCGCCGGTGGCGCCCGGCTTGAGGTCGCGGTAGACGGGCAGCGTCCCCTTGAGGGTGAACACGGGCCGCCCGGAGACCTCCGCCAGCAACTGCCCGGCGGCGACCGCGTCCCCGGCCTTGAGCGGCAGCTTGGTCACGACGGGCGCGCCCGCCCCCTCGCCGCCCCGGGGCTGCGGGGCCACCTCGACGCTCTGGTCGGCGACGACGGTCCCGCGCATCACCACGGTCTGCGCGAGCACGCGCCGCTCGACCTCAGCGGTCAGCGCCGCCTGCGCGGGCGGCCCGGTCTCCGCGGCCACCTGCGCGGGGGACTTCACCAGCGTGGTCGCCAGCAGCCCGCCGACAGCCATCAGCGCGGCCCCGGCGACCACCCCGAGCACCACCCGCCGCCCCCGCCCGACCCCGCCCCGGTCGTCCTCGGGGTCATCGGTGCGCTCCACGGTGTCGAGTTCGCTCACCTGTTCCGCCGGCACTTGCCCAGTGCGTCGGCGTGGGCGCGCTTGAGTGAGGACCACTGCTCGGGAGTGCCCTTGGTCTGGTCGATCTCCGCGGTGACAGGGTCCGGGTCCGGATACCAGGAGACGCCCTCGGCCCGCAGGCATGCGGCTTCCTGCTGCGCGGCGGCGAGTTGCTCGGAGCTGGCGGGATCGGGCTTCCGGTGCGGCGGCAACTGGGACTCGCAGGCCTTGTGCGCCTCTTCGTTCCAGGTCTTCGACTTGTCCTCGCGCGGCATCCCGGAATCCGTGTGGACGATCGCCACACCCTGCTTCTTCAAGCAGTCGAAGTACGCAATTTCCTCGGCTGTGGGCGGCGGACTGTCACTCGACTTGGGTTCGTTGTCACCGCCGCCGCACCCCGTCAATGAAATGCATATCAGGAGCAACGGGACGAAATAGCGTGCGTGCATCAGAGGAGTTCCCTTGCGGCGATAGAGGTGGGACCGGCGTACCCGTGCGACAAGTGCGGGGAGAGCGCGCCGGGCGATAGTAGGCAGTGAGGGACGGATGCGACAAGTTTCCCAAGAGTAACAAGAAGTGACTGTCCATTAGGTGAGAATAGGTTGGACTGGAGGTGTCGGGGGCTGTTGAATCCCGTCCGACGAAGAGCCGCGATCAACATCCGGCTCGGCATTGCCATTTCACCCGCAGAGGCGAGGAGTTCAACATGAACAAGCCATTCCGCACGCTGGCCACGGGCTGCGTCACGGCCGTATCGGTAAGCGCGATCCTGCTGGGCGCGGCGGGCCCGTCGGCCGCATACGGCAAGGACGGCAACCTGGAAGTCAACGAATTCGGTCTTTTCTACAACCAGTACCAGTCCGGTTGTGTTTTCGACCTGTACGGCGAGGACCTGAACTTCAACGACAACTACTTCACGAGCGGATGCGCGGGTGGCACGTCCCGCGTGAATGACAACACCGAGTCCTACAAGAACCGTGACGTCTACGCCTGGAAGGTCGCCACCGACGCGAACCTCGACGGCAACGTCGGCGAGATCCCGTCGGGCTACTCGGGCAATGCCTCCGACGCCTTCAAGAACAAGATCAGCTCGGCCACCTACACCCTCCACCCCTGATGCGCACCACCCGGCGCTGCCGGTCGGCCGCACCTGCCGTCCTGCTGGCCGTCGCGCTGCTGTCCAGCTGTGGCGGCACCAGTGGGGGAGGGAGGGAGCCCCAGCTGGGTCCCGTAGCGGTCAACCCGGCGACGGCCGCGCTGTCGTTGCCCATGGACGCGTACACGGACACCGACGCCGAGCGGCTCCGGATGGGCCAGGTCCAGCAGGCCCTGGTCTCCCGGTGCATGGCGCGGTACGGGTTCACGTACGAGGGCGTGAAGTCGGTCGAGCCCTCCGGTGTCGGGGGGACCGAGGACCGGCACCGGTACCTCTTCGGCCTGGCCGATCCGGCGTTCGCGGTGGCGCACGGGTACGACAAGTCGGGTACGGGGGACAGACCGGCGGCCAAACCGCCCGCCCCGCAGCTGACCGACAGCGAGTACCTCGTCATGCACGGCGAACAGCAGGGAGTGCAGGGCGGGAATCCCCCGGACGCGGCCACCGAGGAGGAGGCCGCGCAGGTGGACAGCGGTCTGACGGCGGCCGGGGAGAAGGTTCCGGCCGGCGGGTGCGTGCGGGAGGCGTACCGCAAGCTGTACGCCCCGACCAAGGGCAGCGTGGACCTGCTCTTCACCTTCGGGCTGGCTTCCGAGGCGCACGAGCGGTCCCGGCAGGACTCCCGGGTCGTCGACGTGCTGAAGAAGTGGTCGGCGTGCATGGCCAAGTCGGGATACGACGGGATCGGCACGCCGTACGAGGTCATCGAGAAGCTGGGCCTGGACGACGACAAGGGCGGCCCCAAAGCCGTCACCGCGGCCAAGGCCGACGTCGCGTGCAAGCGTGAGGTGAACCTGGTCGGGATCTGGGCCGCGGTCGAGAAGGCCTACCAGGAGCGGCTCGTCGAGGAGCATGCCGAGACGCTCGCGCTGTACAAGAAGCAGCGCGAGGCACGCTTCAAGCTGGCGGCGAGCCTCGCCTGAGGCACGCAGGCACGCAGGCACGCAGGCACGCAGGCACGCCGAAGGCCGGTACTCCGCCCCCGAGCGGGGGAGTACCGGCCTTCGGCCGTGGAGCGAGCCGGATCAGAGGATGCGGACGGCGCCCGACGGCTTGTCGTAGTTCATGGTGCGCTCGACGATGCCGGTGCTGGGGTTCTGCGCGCCGATGAACTTGCCACCGCCCACGTAGAGGGCGACGTGGTACGAGTTGCTGCGGCTGCCCCAGTACAGGATGTCGCCCGGCTGCAGGTTGCTCAGCGAGACCGAGGTGCCCATCGAGGACTGGGCGCCCGAGACGCGCGGCAGGGTGATGCCGGCCTGGCGGTAGGCGGCCTGGACGAGGCCGGAGCAGTCGTACGAGGACGGGCCGGTGCCGCCCATGACGTACGCCTTGCCGACCTGGGCGCGGGCGAAGTTCACGATGGCGGCGGCGGAGCCGGTGGCCGGGGCCGTGACGGTGCCGCTGCCGGTGGTGGAGCCGCTGCCGGAGCTCTTGGTGCCCGTGGTGCTCCCGCCGGAGGCGGGCGCGGACGCGGTCGTCAGCGAGGTGCGGGCGGAGGTGCGGTTGGCGCGCTCGGCCTCGGCCTTGCGGTCCGCCTCCTCCTTCGCCTTCTTCTCGGCGTCGGCCTTCTTCTGGGCCTCTTCCTTGGCCTGCTTCGCCTCGGCGGCGGCTCCCGTGCGGGCGCTCTCCTCCTGGGCGTTCAGCTCGCCTTCCACGGCGGCCGCGCGGGTGTTGTCCGCGGCGGTGGTGACGGCGGAGGCGACTTCGGAACCGAGGTCCATGCTCAGGACCGGCATTTCGAGCGTCGTCTCGGCCACGGGCTCGGCGGACGGGGACGCGCTCGCGGTGCCGGCCATGGCCAGGGTGCTGAGTACGCCACCGGCAACTCCGGCGCGGACCGCGAGCTTCGAGGCGCTGCGGCGGGGCTTCCGGTGGCTGGGTATGTGAGCGGTGTGGGACATGAGAACAACCGCTATCAGGGGTGAGAGGGTCCCTTCAAGAAACGTGGTCTGCGCCACAGTTGCGCGCGGAAGCCGCGAACCGGGCGCGTCGCGACTCTTATTGACGCCGTAACGGACGTAACGGACACCCCTCCACAAGCCTGTGATCATGGGGTTTCAGTAATAAGTCCGAAATGATCAGGCGCCTACCACTCACGCGCACAGATGGCCAAGCCCTCTTTCGGTGGCTCTCGTTCCGCGTGGCGCAGGTCACAGTGACCTCTCGCTGTGCGGGCACTGTGGCCGGTCCGTGATGCGACGGTGAACCCGTCGTGCGGTTCGTGAACGGATGCACAGCTTCTGCACTCCCTCGCGCCCCCTCATACCCGGTCGCCGCCTCCGGCGGAGCGCGTCCACTCGCGTCCTCACGACCTCCCCCGACCGGGCGACGCGGATTCCTCTACCACCTGTCGGTAGCGTCCCGCCAATTTGCCTGCACAGGCCATCTTTGGTAGTGCGGCAGGCCTCCCACCTGCGGCGACAGGGGTAGATGTCACCTTTGGTGATCATGTGGATGCCTTCCGTATGAAGATCACCGCCAATCGGAGTTCATGATCGTTCGTCTGGTGGTGGAGATCACAAACTCGTTGTTGCCGCCCGTGTCGCAGATCACAGACCGGCAGGCATAAGATGCGCAGCAGTCCGGCTTGTGAACTGCCTCACATGCGATCCCCTCCACCCGTTGGGGCGATCTTCGCGAGGTGGGTCGCGCGGCGCCGGCACAGCGGTCCAACGGTCAAGGACGACTGGAAGGAGCGAGGAGCGTGAATGCGTACGCACCCATCCTCGTGCTCGGCGCCCTCGGCGCAGGGTTTGCGATCTTCTCCGTGGTCATGGCCACGCTGATCGGCCCAAAACGGTACAACCGGGCGAAGCTCGAAGCCTACGAGTGCGGCATCGAGCCGACTCCGATGCCCGCGGGCGGCGGTCGCTTCCCCATCAAGTACTACCTGACGGCGATGCTCTTCATCATCTTCGATATCGAGGTCGTCTTCCTCTACCCCTGGGCCGTCACCTTCGACTCCCTGGGGATCTTCGGGCTCGTCGAGATGCTGCTCTTCGTGCTCACCGTCTTCGTCGCCTACGCCTACGTGTGGCGCCGCGGCGGCCTGGAATGGGACTGAGGGGCTGAATTTTCCATGGGACTGGAAGAGAAGCTGCCGAGCGGCTTTCTGCTGACCACCGTCGAACAGGCCGCGGGCTGGGTGCGCAAGTCATCCGTCTTCCCCGCCACCTTCGGCCTGGCGTGCTGTGCCATCGAGATGATGACCACCGGCGCCGGCCGCTACGACTTGGCCCGCTTCGGTATGGAGGTCTTCCGCGGTTCCCCGCGCCAGGCCGATCTGATGATCGTGGCGGGGCGGGTCAGCCAGAAGATGGCGCCGGTGCTGCGGCAGGTGTACGACCAGATGCCCGCTCCCAAGTGGGTCATCTCCATGGGCGTTTGTGCCTCTTCGGGCGGAATGTTCAACAACTACGCGATCGTCCAGGGCGTCGATCACATCGTCCCGGTGGACATCTACCTGCCCGGCTGCCCGCCCCGCCCCGAGATGCTGCTGGACGCGATCCTCAAGCTCCACCAGAAGATCCAGGGCTCGAAGCTCGGCGTGAACCAGGAAGAGGCGGCGCGCGAGGCGGAGGAGGCGGCCCTCAAGGCCCTCCCCACCATTGAGATGAAGGGGCTCCTGCGGTGAGCGACGACCCGGCCGTGGAGAACAACGGCAACAACCTCCCCGCGCCCAGGGCTTCGGCCGGGCCCGAGGTGATCGGCGTCCGCAAGGGCATGTTCGGTGCCGACGCCGGCGGAGACACCAGCGGCTACGGCGGCCTGGTCCGCACCGTGGCCCTGCCCGGGGCGAGCGCCCGCCCGTACGGTTCGTACTTCGACGAGGTCGTGGACGAGCTCGAAGGCGCCCTGGAGGAGCAGGACCTGGTCCCCGAGAACGCGATCGAGAAGGTCGTCGTCGACCGGGCGGAGCTGACCCTGCACATCGCCCGCGAGCACCTCGTACGAGTGGCCTCCACCCTGCGCGACGACCCGGCGCTGCGCTTCGAGCTGTGCACCGGCGTCAGCGGGGTCCACTTCCCAGAGGACAAGGGCCGCGAGCTGCACGCCGTCTACCACCTGCGCTCGATCACCCACGGTCGGATCGTGCGCCTGGAGGTGTCCGTCCCGGACAGCGACCCGCACCTCCCGTCGCTCGTCGCCGTCTACCCGACCAACGACTGGCACGAGCGCGAGACCTACGACTTCTTCGGCCTGATCTTCGACGGCCACCCGGCCCTCACCCGGATCATGATGCCGGACGACTGGCAGGGCTTCCCCCAGCGCAAGGACTACCCGCTCGGCGGCATTCCCGTCGAGTACAAGGGCGCCCAGATCCCGGCTCCCGACCAGCGGAGGTCGTACAGCTGATGTCCACGTCTAACCACGTCTCTGCCCCCCGCGAGACCACCGAGGGCACCGTCTACACCGTCACCGGCGGCGACTGGGACGAGGTCGTCCAGGCGGCGGCCCGCGCGGACGACGAGCGCATCGTCGTCAACATGGGCCCCCAGCACCCGTCCACGCACGGCGTGCTCCGCCTGATCCTGGAGATCGACGGCGAGACGGTCACCGAGGCCCGCTGCGGCATCGGCTACCTGCACACCGGCATCGAGAAGAACCTCGAATACCGGAACTGGACGCAGGGCACCACCTTCGTGACGCGCATGGACTACCTGACGCCGTTCTTCAACGAGACGGCGTACTGCCTGGCCGTCGAGAAGCTGCTCGGCATCACCGACCAGATCCCGGACCGCGCCACCGTCATCCGCGTCCTGCTGATGGAGCTCAACCGGCTCTCCTCGCACCTGGTGGCCATCGCCACCGGCGGCATGGAACTCGGCGCGACCACGATCATGATCTACGGGTTCCGGGACCGCGAGCTGATCCTCGACATCTTCGAGCTGATCACCGGCCTGCGCATGAACCACGCGTTCATCCGCCCCGGCGGCCTCGCGCAGGACTTCCCCCCGGGCGCGGTCGACCAGCTGCGCGAGTTGCTCAAGACCATGAAGAAGAACCTGCCGGAGTACGACAAGCTCGCCACCGGCAACCCGATCTTCAAGGCCCGCATGCAGGACGTCGGCTACCTCGACCTCACCGGCTGCATGGCGCTCGGCGCCACCGGCCCGGTCCTGCGCTCGGCCGGCCTGCCGCACGACCTGCGCAAGTCGGACCCGTACTGCGGCTACGAGAACTACGAGTTCGACGTGCCGACCACCGAGAGCTGCGACTCCTACGGCCGCTTCCTGATCCGCCTGGAGGAGATGCGCCAGTCGCTGCGCATCGTCGAGCAGTGCCTGGACCGGCTGGAGCCGGGGCCGGTCATGGTCGCCGACAAGAAGATCGCCTGGCCCGCACAGCTCGCGATGGGCCCGGACGGTCTCGGCAACTCGCTCGACCACATCAAGAACATCATGGGCACCTCCATGGAGGCCCTCATCCACCACTTCAAGCTGGTGACCGAGGGCTTCCGGGTTCCGGCCGGACAGGCGTACGCGGCCGTCGAATCGCCCAAGGGCGAACTCGGCGTCCACGTCGTCTCCGACGGCGGTACCCGCCCCTACCGGGTCCACTTCCGCGACCCGTCCTTCACCAACCTGCAGGCCATGGCCGCGATGTGCGAGGGCGGCATGTTCGCCGACGTCATCGTCGCCGTCGCCTCCATCGACCCCGTGATGGGAGGCGTCGACCGATGACAGCCAGTCCTCTGAACCAGGGGGTCAGCCTCGGGATGCCCCAGCTTCCCGCCCCCGACTTTCCGGCCGACGTCCGCGAGCGGCTGGAGGCGGACGCCAAGGAAGTCATCGCCCGCTACCCCGACAGCCGCAGCGCGCTGCTGCCGCTGCTGCACCTGTGCCAGTCGCAGGAGGGGTACGTCTCGCGCACCGGCGTCCGCTTCTGTGCCGAGGTGCTGGGCCTGACCACCGCCGAGGTCACCGCGGTCGTCACCTTCTACACGATGTACCGGCGCAAGCCCTCCGGGGACTACCAGGTCGGCGTCTGTACGAACACCCTGTGCGCGGTGATGGGCGGCGACGCCATCTTCGACGAGCTCAAGCAGCACCTGGGGGTCGGCAACAACGAGACCACCCCCGACGGCAAGGTGACGCTGGAGCACATCGAGTGCAACGCGGCCTGCGACTTCGCCCCCGTGGTGATGGTCAACTGGGAGTTCTTCGACAACCAGACCCCCGAGTCCGCCAAGGCCCTGGTGGACGACCTGCTCGCGGGCCGCCAGGTCGAGCCGACCCGGGGCGCGCCGCTGTGCACGTACAAGGAGACGGCCCGGATCCTGGCCGGCTTCCCCGACGAGCGCGAGGGCGCGGTCGAGGCGACCGGCGGCGCCGGACCCGCCTCCCTGATCGGCCTGCGCATCGCCCGCGGCGAGTCCCCGCACACCTCGATCGTGCACCCGCGTGGCGAGGCCACCACCGAGGGAGGGGAGTGATGACCGTGTCGTCTGAACTGAGCAACGGGGGCACCTCCCGGCCGGAGGCCGGGGGAGGGACCAGCCCGGAGAAGCTCCTCGCGCCCGTCCTGTCGGCCTTCTGGGACGACCCGCAGTCCTGGACGCTGGAGACCTACAGGCGCCACGAGGGCTACGAGGGCCTGCGCAAGGCCCTCGCGATGACCCCGGACGACCTCATCGCGTACGTGAAGGACTCGGGTCTGCGCGGACGCGGCGGCGCGGGCTTCCCCACCGGAATGAAGTGGCAGTTCATCCCGCAGGGCGACGGCAAGCCGCACTACCTCGTCGTGAACGCGGACGAGTCGGAGCCGGGAACCTGCAAGGACATCCCCCTCCTCTTCGCCAACCCGCACTCCCTCATCGAGGGAATGGTCATCGCCTGCTACGCGATCCGCTCGCAGCACGCCTTCATCTACCTGCGCGGCGAGGCGGTGCCGGTCCTGCGGCGCCTGCACGAGGCGGTGCGTGAGGCGTACGAGGCCGGATACCTCGGCAAGAACATTCTGGGGAGCGGGCTCGACCTCGACATCACGGTGCACGCGGGGGCGGGCGCGTACATCTGCGGCGAGGAGACGGCGCTGCTCGACTCTCTTGAAGGCCGGCGCGGTCAGCCCCGGCTGCGTCCTCCCTTCCCTGCCGTGGAGGGGCTCTACGCGTGCCCCACTGTCGTGAACAACGTCGAGTCCATCGCCTCGGTTCCCGCGATCCTGAACAAGGGCAAGGACTGGTTCAAGGCGATGGGGACGGAGAAGTCCCCCGGCTTCACGCTGTATTCGCTCTCCGGGCACGTCGTCGGCCCCGGCCAGTACGAGGCCCCGCTCGGCATCACCCTGCGCCAGCTCCTCGACATGAGCGGCGGGATGCGGCCCGGCCACCGGCTGAAGTTCTGGACCCCCGGCGGCTCCTCCACGCCCATGTTCACCGAGGAGCACCTGGACGTGCCCCTCGACTACGAGGGCGTCGGCGCGGCCGGCTCCATGCTCGGCACCAAGGCGCTCCAGTGCTTCGACGAGACCACCTGCGTCGTGCGGGCCGTCACCCGCTGGACCGAGTTCTACGCCCACGAGTCCTGCGGCAAGTGCACGCCGTGCCGCGAAGGCACGTACTGGCTGGTCCAGTTGCTGCGCGACATCGAGGCCGGCAAGGGCGTCATGTCCGACCTCGACAAGCTGAACGACATCGCCGACAACATCAACGGCAAGTCCTTCTGCGCACTCGGAGACGGCGCGGCCAGCCCGATCTTCTCCTCGCTCAAGTACTTCCGCGAGGAGTACGAGCAGCACATCACGGGCAAGGGCTGCCCCTTCGACCCCAGGAAGTCGACCCTCTGGGCTGACACGGAGGTGAACGCATGACCGTCACCAGTAACGCCCCCGCGGGCGGCGGGGCCGCGGGGCGGCCGCAGGACGCCGAGAACACGGTCACGCTGACCATCGACGGCGCCGAGCTCTCGGTCCCCAAGGGCACGCTCGTCATCCGGGCCGCCGAACAGCTCGGCATCGAGATCCCCCGGTTCTGCGACCACCCCCTCCTCGACCCGGTCGGCGCCTGCCGCCAGTGCATCGTCGAGGTCGAGGGCCAGCGCAAGCCGATGGCCTCCTGCACCATCACCTGCACCGACGGCATGGTCGTCAAGACGCAGCTCACCTCCCAGGTCGCCGACAAGGCCCAGCGCGGGGTGATGGAGCTGCTGCTCATCAACCACCCGCTGGACTGCCCCGTATGCGACAAGGGCGGCGAGTGCCCGCTGCAGAACCAGGCGATGTCGCACGGCAACGCCGAGTCCCGTTTCGAGGGGCACAAGCGGACGTACGAGAAGCCGGTCCCGATCTCCACGCAGGTGCTGCTGGACCGCGAGCGGTGCGTGCTGTGCGCGCGCTGCACCCGCTTCTCCAACCAGGTCGCCGGCGACCCGATGATCGAGATGGTCGAGCGCGGCGCGCTCCAGCAGATCGGCACCGGCGAGGGCGACCCGTTCCAGTCCTACTTCTCCGGCAACACCATCCAGATCTGCCCGGTCGGCGCCCTGACCTCGGCGGCGTACCGGTTCCGCTCCCGCCCGTTCGACCTCGTCTCCTCCCCGAGCGTGTGCGAGCACTGCGCGGGCGGCTGCGCGACCCGTACCGACCACCGGCGCGGCAAGGTCATGCGCCGCATGGCCGCCGAGGACCCCGAGGTCAACGAGGAGTGGATCTGCGACAAGGGCCGCTTCGCGTTCCGCTACGCGCAGCGCCCCGACCGGCTCACCACCCCGCTGGTGCGCGGCGCCGACGGGATCCTCGCCCCGGCGAGCTGGCCCGAGGCGCTGGAGGCCGCGGCGAGGGGACTGGCCGCCGCGCGCGGCCGGGTCGGCGTACTGACCGGCGGCCGGCTGACCGTCGAGGACGCCTACGCGTACGCCAAGTTCGCCCGGGTGGTGCTGGACACCAACGACATCGACTTCCGGGCGCGCGTGCACAGCGCGGAGGAGGCCGACTTCCTGGCCGCCTCCGTGGCCGGCACGGGCAAGGACCTCGACGGCACGGGGGTCACGTACACCTCCCTGGAGGCGGCGCCCGCGGTGCTGCTCGTCGGCATCGAGGCGGAGGAGGAGGCCCCCGGCGTCTTCCTGCGGCTGCGCAAGGCCCACCGCAAGCACAAGCAGCGGACCTTCGCCCTCGCCCCCTTCGCCACCCGGGGCCTGGAGAAGGCGGGCGGCGCCCTGCTGGCCGCCGCCCCGGGCACCGAGCCCGAATGGCTGGAGGCCCTGGCCTCGCGCTCCGGCCTGGAGGCCGGCGGCGCCGAAGCCGCCGAGGCGCTGCGGCTGCCCGGTGCGGTCATCGTCGTCGGAGAGCGCCTCGCCGGCGTGCCCGGCGCGCTGACCGCGGCCGTACGGGCGGCCACCGCGACCGGCGCCGAGCTGGTGTGGATCCCGCGCCGGGCCGGGGAGCGGGCCGCCGTAGAGGCGGGCGCGCTGCCGTCCCTGCTGCCGGGCGGCCGCCCCGCCACCGACCCGCGGGCCCGCGCCGAGGTCGCCACGGCCTGGGGGCTGGACGAACTCCCGCACCGCTACGGCCGTGACACCGGCCAGATCGTGGAGGCGGCGGCGTCCCGCGAGCTCTCCGCGCTGCTGGTCGCCGGTGTCGAGGTCGCCGACCTGCCGGACCCGGCCCGCGCGCGGACCGCCCTGGAGGAGGCCTTCGTGGTCTCCCTGGAACTGCGGCCCAGCGAGGTCACCGACCACGCGGACGTGGTCCTCCCGGTCGCCGCGGTGGCCGAGAAGCCGGGCACGTATCTCAACTGGGAGGGCAGGATCCGGCCGTTCGAGGCCGCGCTGAAGCCCGACCAGATGACCCGCCGGCTCGCCCCCGCCGACTCCCGCGTGCTGCACATGCTGGCCGACGCGGCCGACCGGCCGATCGCGCTGCCCGACGTACACGCCGTACGCCGGGAGTTCGAGCGGCTCGGCCCGTGGGAGGGCGCGCTCGCCACCGAGCAGACCACCGACGCCGTGCCGCCGCCCCGCCCCGCGGCGGGCGAGGCCGTCCTCGCCGGTCACCGGCTCCTCCTCGACCAGGGCCGTCTCCAGGACGGCGACGAGGCCCTGGCCGGCACCCGGCACGAGGCGAACGCCCGGCTCTCGGCCGCCACGGCCGCCGAGACGGGCGTCAAGGACGGCGACGTCCTCGCCGTCAGCGGCCCGGCCGGAAGCGTGGAACTCCCGCTGCGCATCACCGAGATGCCCGACCGGGTGGTGTGGCTCCCGCTGAACTCCACCGGCTCCGGCGTCCTCGCCGACACCGGCGCCCGCCCGGGCACCCTCGTCCGGATCGGCCCTTCCGCTCAGCGGGGGACCCAGAGCGACGCACCGGAGGTGCAGTCGTGACCACACGGACCCACGTCCTTCGGCCGGGCGCAGCCCCGGCCCCCGCACGGGAGGTGCGAGCGTGACCCGCCTCGCCCAGCTCGCGGCGCAGCCGCACGTCCTCGCCGCCGAGGACCTGTCCCTCTTCGGCAGGGACGTCTGGTGGCTCGTCGTCGTCAAGGCGGTGTTCTGCTTCGCCTTCCTGATGGTGACCGTGCTCTTCTCCATCGTGTGGGAGCGCAAGGTCGTCGCCTGGATGCAGCTGCGCATCGGCCCCAACCGGCACGGCCCCTGGGGTCTGCTCCAGTCGCTCGCCGACGGCGTCAAGCTGATGCTGAAGGAAGACCTCATCGTCAAGCGGGCCGACAAGGTGGTGTACGTCCTGGCCCCGGTCATCGCGGCGATCCCGGCCTTCATGGCCATCGCGGTGATCCCCTTCGGGCCCCCCGGCAACGAGGTCTCGATCTTCGGCCAGCGCACCACCATGCAGCTCACCGACCTGCCCATCGCGATGCTCTACATCCTCGCGGTGGCCTCGGTCGGCATCTACGGCATCGTCCTGGCGGGCTGGTCCTCCGGCTCCACGTACCCGCTGCTGGGCGGCCTGCGCTCCTGCGCGCAGATGATCTCGTACGAGATCGCGATGGGCGCGGCCTTCGCCTCGGTGTTCCTCTACTCCGGGTCGATGTCGACCTCGGCGATCGTGGAGGCGCAGGCGGACCGCTGGTTCATCATCCTGCTCCCGGTGTCCTTCATCATCTACGTCGTCACGATGGTCGGCGAGACGAACCGCGCCCCCTTCGACATGCCGGAGTCCGAGGGCGACCTGGTCGGCGGCTTCAACACCGAGTACTCCTCCATCAAGTTCGCGATGTTCATGCTGGCCGAGTACGTCAACATGGTCACCGTCTCGGCGGTCTCGGTCACGCTCTTCCTGGGCGGCTGGCGGGCCCCGGCGCCGATCTCCACCTACTGGGAGGGCGCGAACCACGGCTGGTGGCCGATGCTCTGGTTCGTCCTCAAGGTGCAGCTGCTGCTGTTCTTCTTCATCTGGCTGCGCGGCACCCTGCCGCGCGTGCGCTACGACCAGTTGATGAAGCTCGGCTGGAAGGTCCTGATCCCGGTCTCCGTGCTCTGGCTGATGCTCGTGGCCACCGTCCGCGCGCTGCGCAACGAGAACTACGACTTCAGCGAGATCGTCCTGTACGTCGGCGGCGCCGTCGTCGCGATCCTGCTGCTCTCCTTCGTCGTGGACCTCTTCCGCGACAAGCGCGAGAAGGCGGCCGCCGAGGAGGCCGGCCAGGCCGCGGCGGACGAGCCCTTCGACCCGCTGGCGGGCGGATTCCCCGTACCGCCCAAGCCCGGCCAGCACCTGGCACCCGTACCGCGCAGGCGACCGCGCACCGAGCGGGAGCTGATTGTCAGTGGCGGGGCGAATACTGACAGTGACCGAGAGGAGGGTGCAGGGAATGTCTGACGAGAAGTGGCAGAACCCGGTGGCCGGCTTCGGCGTGACCTTCAAGGCCATGTTCAAGAAGCGCCTCACCGAGCAGTACCCGGAGCAGCACAAGACCACCGCTCCGCGCTTCCACGGACGGCACCAGCTCAACCGCCATCCCGACGGTCTGGAGAAGTGCATCGGGTGCGAGCTGTGCGCCTGGGCCTGTCCCGCCGACGCGATCTACGTGGAGGGCGCGGACAACACCGAGGAGGAGCGCTACTCGCCCGGTGAGCGGTACGGGCGGGTCTACCAGATCAACTACGCCCGCTGCATCCTGTGCGGGCTGTGCGTGGAGGCGTGCCCGACGAGGGCGCTCACCATGACGAACGAGTTCGAACTGGCCGACTCCAGCCGCGAAGCGCTGATCTACACCAAGGAGCAGCTCCTCTCGGGGCTCACCGAGGGCATGGTCGAGGCGCCGCACTCCATCTTCCCCGGCACGGACGAGCAGGACTACTACCGCGGGCTGGTGACGGGGGCCGCCCCGGGCACGGTCCGCCAGGTCCCCACGGCGGGATCCGCCCCGCAGGAGGCGGCGTCCGACTTCGGTCCCGACGAGCCCGCCTCGCAGGAGGTGATCGGACGATGAGCGCTTCCCTCGCCGCGGCCGCCACCTCGCTCACCTCCACCGGTGAGGCCGTGCAGTTCTGGATCCTCGGCACGGTCGCCGTGATCGGCGCGCTGGCCACGATCCTGATGAAGAAGGCCGTGCACAGCGCGCTCAGCCTGGCCGGGACGATGATCATCCTGGCGGTCTTCTACCTCGCCAACGGGGCGTACTTCCTGGGCGTCGTCCAGATCATCGTCTACACCGGCGCCATCATGATGCTGTTCCTCTTCGTGGTCATGCTCGTCGGCGTCACGGCGGCGGACTCGCTGAAGGAGACCCTCAAGGGGCAGCGCTGGCTGGCCGCCCTGTGCGGCCTCGGCTTCGGCATCCTGCTGATCGCCGGCATCGGCAACGCCCGGCTCACCCACTTCAACGGGCTGGGCCGGATCAACTCCGCCGGGCACGTCGAGGGCCTGGCCCAGCTGATCTTCACCAAGTACGTCTTCGCCTTCGAACTCACCGGCGCGCTGCTGATCACCGCGGCCGTCGGCGCGATGGTGCTCACCCACCGCGAGCGCACCGAGCGGGCCGCCACCCAGCGCGAACTCGCCGAGCGGCGCGTCCGCGAGGGCGTCCAGCTCCCGCCGCTGCCCGCGCCCGGCGTCTACGCCCGGCACAACGCGGTGGACATCGCCGGTCTGCTGCCGGACGGCACCCCGTCCGAGCTGACCGTCAACAAGACGCTGCGCGCCCGCGGCCAGATCCGCGACGTGTCGAGCGAGGCACTCGAAGACCTCAAGGCACTGGAGCAGAAATCTTCGGAGCGCCTCGGCCGTGAGGAGGCCTCGAAGTGAATCCGGTCAACTACCTGTACCTGGCCGCCCTGCTGTTCACCATCGGCGCGGCCGGCGTGCTCATCCGCAAGAACGCGATCGTGCTGTTCATGTGCGTCGAGCTGATGCTCAACGCCTGCAACCTCGCGTTCGTGGCCTTCTCGCGGATGCACGGCAACCTCGACGGCCAGATCATCGCCTTCTTCACGATGGTCGTCGCCGCCGCGGAGGTCGTGGTGGGTCTCGCGATCATCGTGTCGCTGTTCCGTACCCGCCACTCGGCCTCGGTCGACGACGCCAGCCTGATGAAGCTGTAAGGGGCGTTCAACAGTGGAGAATCTGATTGCGCTGCTGGTAGCGGCGCCCCTGCTCGGAGCGGCGGTGCTGCTGTGCGGCGGCCGGCGCCTCGACAAGGCCGGCCACTGGATCGGCACGCTGCTCGCGGCCGTTTCCTTCGGTATCGGCGCCGTCCTCTTCGCCGACATGCTGGGACGGGGCCCCGACGACCGGACCTTGCACCAGCACCTGTTCAGCTGGATTCCGGTGGAGGGCTTCCAGGCGGACATCGCCTTCCAGCTCGACCAGCTGTCGATGACCTTCGTCCTGCTGATCTCCGGGGTGGGCACGCTCATCCACGTGTACTCGATCGGGTACATGGAGCACGACGAGCGCCGCCGCCGCTTCTTCGGCTACCTCAACCTGTTCGTCGCGGCGATGCTGCTGCTCGTCATCGCCGACAACTACCTGCTGCTGTACTTCGGCTGGGAGGGCGTGGGCCTCGCCTCCTACCTCCTGATCGGCTTCTGGCAGCACAAGCCCAGCGCGGCCACGGCCGCGAAGAAGGCCTTCCTGGTCAACCGCGTCGGCGACATGGGCCTGTCGATCGCGATCATGCTGATGTTCACCACCTTCGGCACCTTCGCCTTCGGGCCGGTCCTCGGATCGGTCGGCGAGACTTCCGAGGGCACGCTCACGGCGATCGGCCTGATGCTGCTGCTGGCCGCCTGCGGCAAGTCGGCGCAGGTGCCGCTCCAGTCCTGGCTCGGTGACGCGATGGAGGGCCCGACCCCGGTCTCGGCCCTCATCCACGCGGCGACGATGGTGACGGCGGGCGTGTACCTGATCGTCCGCTCGGGCGCCGTCTTCAACGCGGCGCCGGACGCACAGCTCGTGGTCACCATCGTCGGCGCGGTCACGCTGCTCTTCGGTGCGATCGTCGGTTGCGCGAAGGACGACATCAAGAAGGCCCTGGCGGGCTCGACCATGTCGCAGATCGGTTACATGATCCTCGCCGCGGGCCTCGGCCCCATCGGCTACGTCTTCGCGATCATGCACCTGGTGACGCACGGCTTCTTCAAGGCCGGACTCTTCCTCGGCGCCGGTTCCGTGATGCACGGGATGAACGACGAGGTCGACATGCGCAAGTACGGGGGCCTGCGGAAGTACATGCCGGTCACCTTTGTGACCTTCGGCCTCGGATACCTGGCCATCATCGGATTCCCGGGCCTGTCGGGCTTCTTCTCCAAGGACCGCATCATCGAGGCCGCCTTCGCCAAGGGCGGCACCGAGGGCTGGATCCTGGGCGGAGTGGCCCTGCTGGGCGCGGGCATCACCGCCTTCTACATGACCCGCGTGATGATCCTGACCTTCTTCGGGGAGAAGCGCTGGCAGCCGGCGCCGGACCCGGACAAGACCCCCGGGATCGAGCCGGGTGTGGAGGCCAAGCCGGGCGAGATGCCGCACCCGCACGAGTCCCCGAAGTCCATGACCATCCCGATGATCATCCTGGCCTTCGGCTCGGTGTTCGCGGGCGGCCTCTTCGGCATCGGCGACCGGTTCCTGAACTGGCTGGAGCCCGTCACGGGTTACGCGCACGGCCACCCGCCGGTCAGCGCCCTGACGGTGACGCTCTCCACCATGGTCGTCCTGGCCGTCGGCGTCGCCATCGCCTGGGGGATGTACGGCCGCAGGCCCGTCCCGGTCCTCGCCCCGCGCGGCTCGCTCCTCACCCGGGCGGCCCGACGGGACCTCCTCCAGGACGACTTCAACCACGTCGTGCTGGTGCGCGGCGGGGAACACCTGACCCGCTCGCTCGTGTACGTCGACCACAGCCTGGTCGACGGGGTGGTCAACGGTACGGCCGCCTCGGTCGGCGGGCTGTCGGGCCGGCTGCGCAAGCTGCAGAACGGCTACGCCCGCAGCTACGCGGTCTCGATGTTCGGGGGCACGGCGATCCTGATCGCCGCGACCCTGCTGATGAGGGCGGTGTGAGATGAATTTCCCGCTTCTGACGGTGACGGCCGCGGTCCCCGCGGTCGGCGCGATCCTGACGGCGGCCGTACCGGCCGCCCGCAGGACCGCGGCCAAGTGGCTCGCGCTGCTCTTCTCCCTGGCGACACTGGCCCTGGCCGTGCTCGTCGTCATCCGCTTCGAGCCCGGCGGCGAGCGCTACCAGCTCACCGAATCCCGGTCCTGGATCGCCGACTTCGGGGTCCGCTACGAGCTGGGCGTCGACGGGATCGCGGTGGCGCTGATCGCGCTCACCGCGCTGCTGATCCCCTTCGTGATCGCGGCGGGCTGGCACGACGCCGACCCGCTCGCTGAGTCCAATGGCGGCTCCGCCGCGGGCAAGTCGTCCCGGTGGCGGCCGACTCAGGGCTTCTTCGCCCTGATCCTGCTGGTCGAGGCGATGGTGATCATCTCCTTCGAGGCCACCGACGTCTTCCTCTTCTACATCTTCTTCGAAGCCATGCTCATCCCGATGTACTTCCTCATCGGCGGCTTCGGGGACCGGGCACACTCGGGTACCGATGAGAACGCGGCCGCGCAGCGCTCGTACGCGGCGGTCAAGTTCCTCCTCTACAACCTGGCCGGCGGCCTGATCATGCTGGCCGCCGTCATCGGGCTCTACGTGGTCGCCGGGAACTTCTCGCTCCAGGAGATCGCCGCCGCCCGCGCCGCGGGCACGCTCGACATGGCGACCAACACCGAGCGGCTGCTGTTCCTCGGCTTCTTCTTCGCCTTCGCCGTGAAGGCCCCGCTGTGGCCGCTGCACACCTGGCTGCCCAACGCGATGGGCGAGGCCACCGCCCCGGTCGCCGTCCTGATCACCGCGATCGTCGACAAGGTCGGCACCTTCGCGATGCTCCGCTTCTGCCTCGGGCTCTTCCCGGAGGCCAGCAAGTGGGCCACGCCGGTGATCCTCGTCCTCGCCCTGGTCAGCATCGTCTACGGGGCGCTCGTCGCGGTCGGACAGCGCGACATCAAGCGGCTGATCGCCTACGCCTCGATCTCGCACTTCGGATTCATCATCCTGGGCATCTTCGCGATGACCTCCCAGGGCCAGTCGGGCGCGACGCTCTACATGGTCAACCACGGGATCTCGACCGCCGCGCTGATGCTGGTGGCCGGCTTCCTGATCTCCCGGCGCGGCTCGCGGCTCATCGCCGACTACGGCGGTGTGCAGAAGGTGGCCCCGGTCCTCGCCGGCACCTTCCTGATCGGCGGCCTCGCCACCCTCTCACTGCCGGGCCTCGCGCCCTTCGTCAGTGAATTCCTGGTCCTCGTCGGCACGTTCGCCCGGTACCCGGTCGTCGGCGTCATCGCCACCATCGGCATCGTGCTGGCGGCGCTCTACACGCTGGTGCTCTACCAGCGCACGATGACCGGCCCCGTGAAGGAGGAGGTCCGCACGATGCCGGACCTGCGCCTGCGGGAGGTGCTGGTCGTCGCGCCGCTGATCGCGCTGCTGATCGGACTGGGCGTCTACCCGAAGGTGCTCACCGACATCGTCAACCCGGCGGTGAAACACACCATGTCGGATGTGAAGCAGACGGACCCGAAGCCCGAGGTCGCTGTCGAAGCCGAGCACGCCAAGAAGGAGGTGGCGGCGAAGTGAGCACCATGACTGCCGCCCAGGGCCTGTGGACGCTGGCGGCCGAAGTCCCGGCCGACCGGATCCCGGCCCCGCACATCGAGTACGCGCAGCTCGCGCCCACGCTGATCGTGGTGGGCGCGGCCGTCATCGGAATCCTCGTAGAGGCCTTCGTACCGCGCAGGTCCCGCTACTACGTGCAGGTGTTCCTCGCCGTCGCCGCGCTGGCATCGGCCTTCGCGGCGGTCGTCGGCCTCGCCGCCGCCGGGTACGGCAGCGGCAAGGCCCACATCGCGGCGATGGGCGCCATCGCCGTGGACGGGCCGGCCCTGTTCCTCCAGGGCACGATCCTGCTGTCCTCGGTCGTGGCGATCTTCACCTTCGCCGAGCGGCGCCTGGACCCGGCCGCGCACGGCAACCGGGTGGACTCCTTCGCCGCCCAGGCGGCGTCCGTACCGGGCAGCGACAGCGAGAAGGCCGCCGTCAAGGCCGGGTTCACCACCACCGAGGTGTTCCCGCTGGCCCTGTTCGCGGTCTCCGGCATGCTGATCTTCCCGGCGGCCAACGACCTGCTGACCCTGTTCATCGCGCTGGAGGTCTTCTCCCTCCCGCTGTACCTGCTCTGCGCCGTCGCCCGCCGCCAGCGGCTGATCTCGCAGGAGGCGGCGGTCAAGTACTTCCTGCTGGGCGCCTTCTCCTCGGCCTTCCTCCTCTTCGGCATCGCGCTGCTCTACGGCTACGCGGGCTCGGTCTCGTACGCGGTGATCGCGGACGTGGTGGACGGCAAGGTGGCCCTGCTCGACCCGGCGCTCGCCGCCACCATGGGCAACGACGCGTTGCTGCTGATCGGCGGCGCGCTGATCCTGATGGGCCTGTTGTTCAAGGTCGGCGCGGTCCCCTTCCACATGTGGACCCCGGACGTCTACCAGGGCGCCCCGACGCCGGTGACGGGCTTCATGGCGGCGGCGACCAAGGTGGCCGCCTTCGGCGCCCTGCTGCGGCTGCTCTACGTGGTCCTGCCGGGCCTGCGGTGGGACTGGCGGCCGGTGATGTGGGGCGTCGCGATCGTGACGATGCTCGCGGGCGCGGTGATCGCCGTGACCCAGACGGACGTCAAGCGGCTGCTGGCGTACTCCTCGATCGCGCACGCGGGCTTCATCCTCGCCGGTGTGATCGCCACCTCGGCGGAGGGCGTCAAGTCCGTCCTGTTCTACCTGGGCGCCTACTCCTTCGTGACGATCGGCGCCTTCGCGGTGGTCACGCTGGTGCGGGACGCGGGCGGCGAGGCGACGCACCTGTCGAAGTGGGCGGGACTGGGGAGGCGCTCGCCGCTCACCGCGGCCGTCTTCGCGGTGTTCCTGCTGGCCTTCGCCGGCATTCCGCTGACCTCCGGCTTCACCGGCAAGTTCGCCGTGTTCAAGGCGGCGGCGGAGGGCGGCGCGGGGACTCTGGTGGTGGTCGGCGTCATCTCGTCGGCGATCGCCGCGTTCTTCTACATCCGGGTGATCGTGCTGATGTTCTTCAGCGAGCCCAAGGCCGACGGCCCGACGGTGGCGGTGCCCTCACCGCTGACGATGACCACCATCGCGGTGGGCGTCGCCGTCACGCTGGTCCTTGGCGTGGCCCCGCAGTACTTCCTGGACCTGGCGGGGCAGGCGAGCACGTTCGTCCGCTGACCGGTCAGTGCATGGCATCGGGCCCGGCTCCCCTTGGGGTGCCGGGCCCGATGCCATGCTGGCGGGCTACTCGGGTCGCTGTCGTTTCGGCGTGATCGCGGTGAGGTCCAGGTCGATGGGGAAGGGGACGGAGACCTTCAGGCGGTCGTGGAAGATGCCGGTGCTCGTGTAGGCGCCGGTGGACGGCTCCCGCTCGAAGACGTAGACAACCGCACGGCCGTCCTTGTTCTCGACGCGCCAGTAGTGGGGGATCCCGGCCCGGGCGTACTTCAGCGGCTTGGTCTCGCGGTCGCGGCTGACGGACTCGAGGGAGACGACCTCGACGGCCAGCAGGACCGACTCGGCGGGGAACCGGGTCTGTTCCGGATCGTTGATGACGTCCTCGTTGATCACGATCACGTCAGGCTCGGGACGGTTGCGCCGGTCGATGTCGATGGTGAACTCGCGGACGACCTCCAGACCTGGCGGGACCAGCGACTGGAGTTGCCAGTTGAAGAAGTCGACCGCCCGCGAGTGGAAGAGGGTCTGTGGACTCACGAAGACGAGGCTCCCGTCGATCAGCTCCGTGTGCGGAGGCAGATTCGGAAGCGTGTCCAGGTCGTCGGCAGTCCAGCCGCCCGCGGGCGGGATCGGCCAGCTGTGTTCCGGGTTCATCAGTGCTCCCATGAGCAGCCGGAGTCTTGCGAGTCCGTCCAGCGTATCGCCGGAGATCGCCCGAAGTCCGCACTTACGGGTGATGGCTGTGGGCGGGTGCAGGGGTCTTCTCGGGGCAGGTCAGCGCCGTGTTCCAGTTGTGGAAGCGGCCGGCCGGGTTCTTCTTGTACGCCCACATGTGCAGGTCGTAGTGCTTGGGCATGCCCGCCCAATGGCCGGGCATGGGGCCGTCGAAGGGCAGGCCGAACATCGTCGGCCGGTCGTCGGCGGTCTTCAGGTCCTGGTCGCCGTCCGAGACCATCCACTCCACCGCCTGCAACTGCCGACGGCCGTTACGGTCCGTCTCGGCGCTGTAGACGAGCGCGGTGGGCTTGCTCGGATCCGTCGAGCCCCAGTGGGCGTCCTTGACGTAGTGGAAACCCATGGAGCCCTTGCCGAAGGGGTTGTTCATGCACTCGCCGTGCCGGACGTACCCGTCGGCGATCGCCAGCCTCTCGTCCACGTACTTGGCCGTCACCGCGAGCGCCGTCGCCATGTCCCGCATGGCCCTGCCGTTGCGCGGGTCGGGCGCCGGCCCCTCGACAGCCCTGGCCGTGGGCACCACGGCCAGGGCGAGGGACGCGGCGGCGGCGCACGTCAGGGCGGTCTTCAGGCGGCGTGCGGGCATGGCGGCTCCTCGCGGTGGGGGTACGGCGTACGGGCCTCCCGGTCCCGTTCCGTCCACCATCCAGGCCCGCCCCGCCGCGCGCACGCGGGCTACGGCCGCCTGGCGTACGCGCGCGTCCCCCTCCGCGTGAAGGCCTAAGCCCGGGTGGCCACGATGCGGCCGGTGACCTCGCCCAGGCCCACGCGGGTGCCGTCGGCGCCCGGCGCCCAGGCGGTGAGGGTCACGGTGTCGCCGTCCTCCAGGAAGGTGCGCTTGCCGTCGGCGAGTTCGATGGCGTCGCGGCCGTTCCAGGTGAGCTCCAGCAGCGAGCCGCGCTGACCGGTCTCCGGGCCGCTCACGGTGCCGGAGCCGTACACGTCACCCGTACGCAGCGAGGCGCCGTTGACGGTCATGTGCGCGAGCTGCTGGGCGGCGGTCCAGTACATCGACGCGAACGGCGGCCGCGCCACCTCCTGCCCGTTGATCGCGACGCTGATCCGCAGGTCGAAGCCGCCCGGACGGTCGCTGTCGGCGTCGTCGAGGTACGGCAAAAGGGGGAAGTCCCGGACGGGCGGGGTGACGCGGGCCGCGTCCAGGGCCTCCAGCGGGGTGACCCAGGCGGAGACGGAGGTGGCGAAGGACTTGCCGAGGAAGGGGCCCAGCGGCACGTACTCCCAGGCCTGGATGTCCCGCGCGGACCAGTCGTTGAGGAGGAACAGCCCGAAGACGTGGTCCTCGAACTCGCCGAGCGCCACCGGGCTGCCCAGCTCGGACGGCGTGCCGACGACGAAGCCGACCTCGGCCTCGATGTCGAGCTTCACGGACGGACCGAAGACGGGCGCCGGGTCGGTGGGGGCCTTGCGCTGCCCGCAGGGGCGTACGACGTCCGTACCGGAGACGACGATCGTGCCCGAACGGCCGTGGTAACCGATGGGCAGGTGCTTCCAGTTGGGGGTCAGCGCGTCCCCGTCGGGCCGGAAGATCCTTCCGACGTTGGTGGCGTGGTGCTCGCTCGCGTAGAAGTCGACGTAGTCGGCGACCTCGTACGGGAGGTGCAGCACGGCGTCCTCCAGCGGCACCAGGTGCGGCTCCACGGCCGGCCGGTGCCCGGGGTCGGTCACCCAGGCGGTCAGCGCGCGCCGCACATCGCGCCAGGTCGTGCGCCCGGCGGCCAGCAGCGGGTTGAGCGAGGACTGCCCGAGCACTCCGGCGTACGGGGAACCGAGCGCGACCGCGGCCGCCCCCGCGTCCAGCACGTACCCGCCGATCCGCACACCGATCCGGTGCCGGGCCGGGTCCTGCGCGGTGGAGAAGACGCCGTACGGGAGGTTGTGCGGCCCGAACGGGTCGCCCTCGGGGACATCGAGGGGGCTCTGCTGGGGCATGGGGTACTGCCTCGCTTTCGACGCGGTCCGGGGGTGTCCCGGGGGCTCGCTGACACGTTACGTGGCGGGTGGGGCCTGCGGGAGGCCGGATTGGGGCGCTATTTGTAGGACTTGTCCAAAGGGGTCCGTATCCTTGGCGCCGTGACTTCCGCCCTCCCCTATGCCTTGATCGCCACCGACCTGGACGGGACTCTGCTGCGCGCCGGAGACACCGTCTCCCCCCGGTCCTACGCGGCTCTCGCGACGGCCCGCGCGGCCGGCGCCCAGCACATCGTCGTCACCGGACGGCCGGTGCCACAGGTCCGGCACGTCCTTGACGGCCTCGGCTATGCGGGGCTCGCGGTGTGCGGGCAGGGCGCGCAGGTGTACGACGCGGCGCGCGGGCTCCTGCTGCACTCCGTCGCCATGGACCGGGGGCTGGCCGAGGTGGCCCTCGGCAAGATCGAGGCCGAGATCGGTGAGGTCTACGCCGCCGTCAACCAGGAGGGTGTGGACGCGGAGATGCTGATAGGGCCGGGCTACCGGATGTGGCATCCGCACCTGCCGACGGTCCGGGTACCGAGGCGGGGCGACCTGTGGTCGGCCCCGATCAACAAGGTCCTCCTCCAGCATCCGCGGCTGGACGACGACGAGCTGACGCGGGTGGCGCGGTCGGTGGTCGGCGACCTGGTGAACGTCACGATGGCGGGTGAGCACACGGTGGAACTGCAACCGCCGGGCATCGACAAGGCCAGTGGGCTCGCGCGGGCGGCGGACGTCCTGGACCTGCCGGCCTCGTCGACCATCGCCTTCGGCGACATGCCGAACGACATCCCGATGTTCGCGTGGGCCGCGCACGGGGTGGCCATGGCCAACGCCCACCGGGAGCTCGTGGCCGTCGCCGACGAGCTGACGCTCTCGAACGAGGATGACGGCATCGCGGTGGTCCTGGAGCGGCTGTTCGCCTGACCGCCGGTTTCCGGGGGCGCTGCCCCGCACCCCCGCGCCTCAATCCCCCCGGACGGAGTCCGGGGTTTGAGGCGCGGGGTCTGGGGCGGAGCCCCGGCAGCGGTGCCGCCCCCGGACCCCCCGCTCAGCCCGCGGCACGCGGAAGGCGGCGTTCCCATGTGCGGTGGAAGACCACCTCGTCCCCCTCCCGGCACACCACCTCGTTCGACGTCAGGAAGCCGCCCTCGTCGCACGAGATCTCCGACCGGGTCTCGATCCGCACGTCCCACGCCAGGTCCGGCCGGTGCAGTCGGATCCGCCACTCCGAGCGGGTCCGCGCCGACAGGGCGTCGGCCTGCTGGATCTCGTACACCTCCACCGCGTCCTCGCTGTACTCCAGCCCGTCCGGGTACAGCCGCGTGCCCCCGTACCGGGGGTCCACCTCCAGCCGCCAGGTGCCGCGCGCGACGTCCCGTACGACCAGCCGTTCCGGACGGGGTTCGTCCAGCGTGGCCGGGACGGTCACCCCCAGCGGCTCGGACTGCTCCGGCGCTTCGAAGACGATGCCCTCGGTGGCCGAGGCCGACGCCGCCGCGCGGACCGGCAGCGTCAGCTCGCTGCCCGCCGGGTCGACGGTCCAGCCGGCCTCCGATCCGGCCCGCGGCCAGATCCACGGCCAGTACGCGGAGGACAGTGCGAGGCGGATCCGGTGCCCGGGTGCGAAGGCGTGGCCGATGCCGTTCAGCTCGAAGGTGACGTCCTCGTACGCGCCCACCGGCCACGGCGCAGCCTTGTCCCGCCCCCGCCGCGCCGAAAGGTTGAGCGCGCCCCGGGTGACGAGGGTGGAGGAGCCGTCGGGGGCCACGTCGCACAGCCGCGCCACGACCTGCCCGTACGGGACGTCCATGCGCAGCCGCAGGGTCACCGACGGGCGGCCCAGGATCTCCACCGGCTCGGTGCCGGGCTCGACCGGGAACTCGAAGCAGGCCGACTTGGCGTCCTCCTCGCGCTGGTCCGGCGGCAGATCGGCGTCGTTGCCGAAGGGGATGAAGCGTCCGGCGTCCAGCCCGGTGTGCTGCGGCGAGGCGACGATCACCGGCGGGCCCTGGAGGGCGTACGAGACGGGGACGACCGAGGGCGAGGGCCAGGCCTTGTCGCCGACCCAGCGGCCCGGGAGCCGTTCGTACACGGTGGCCGGGGGGTGCGACTCGCTGATCCAGGAGCGCAGGAGCGGCTCGCCCATGACCCCGTTGTCCACGCCCTTGAGCCAGTGGTCCCACCAGCGCAGGGTCTCCTGGAGGAAGCCGATGGCGGGTCCGGGCGGGAGCCCGCGATCCGGGTACTGGTGGGACCAGGGCCCGATCAGCCCCCGTACGCGGTCGGGCGGCAGGTGCTCGACGAGCCGCAGGACGGTGTCCCGGTAGGGGTCGTGCCAGCCGCCTACGGCCAGTACGGCGGCGCCGATCGCCGCGTGGTCCTCGTGGACGCTGCCGTGCTTCCAGTAGCCGTCGCGGGTCTGGTGCGACAGCCAGGTGTGGACGAGGGGTTCGACGGCTTCCAGGCGGCCGAGCCACTGCTCGCGCCAGCCGTCGCCGACGAAGAGGGGGTCCGGGGGCCGTGAGGCGAAAGCGAGCATGGTCGCCGCCCAGGCGTGCATGTCCACGGCCAGCACCGAGCCGCCCGTGTAGTGCACGTCGTTGTCGTAGCGGTCGTCCGTGGAGCAGACGGTGACGACGGCCTTGAGGGGCTCGGGGGCGAGTGCCGCGATCCGCAGGCTGTTGGAGCCGCCCCACGAGATCCCGAACATGCCGACCGCGCCCGTGCACCAGGGTTGCGCCGCGAGCCACTCCACCACGGCGACGCCGTCGGCCAGTTCGCGCGCGTCGTACGCGTCGCCGGGGCGCCCGTCGCTGCAACCGTGGCCGCGTACGTCCACCCGTACCGAGGCGTAGCCGTGTCCGGCGTACCAGGGGTGGCGCTGCCAGTCGCGGGGCGCGGTCCAGTCGGTCAGCCGGTACGGGAGGTACTCCAGCAGCGCGGGAACCGGTTCGCCGGTCACCGGCCGCCAGATGCGGGCGTACAGCTTCACGCCGTCCGGCAGCGGGATCCGGACATCCTCGTGGGAGGTCGCGTACGGGAAATCGGTACGGATGATCATCGGACTTCTCGTGACTCGTCCACTTCGATCCCAATTCTGGACAACACGCATGCTCCGGTTGTTTCGGCCTCATCAGAACATACCGGTGCACATCGGGCGATGCGCGCGTGGCAGCCGGACAGGCGCTCTCCGTGATCGAAAACAGACCCGATACGCTGGGTTGAGTGATGGCAGCGACACATCGACAATCCACGTGATCGTCAACGTGATCGTCAGCAGACAGGAGTACCCCTCGTGACCGTCGTCGGGCCGTTCGGACTGAGCGTGCGGGACCAGGCTCTTGAGACCGATGTCCAGGCCGGGCTGGCTGCCGTCGAGGCGGGTCTGCTGGAGGCCACCAAGAGCGAAGTCCCCTTCATCACCGAGGCCGCGCAACACCTGGTGCGGGCCGGAGGCAAGCGGTTCCGCCCGCTGCTGGTGATGCTCGCCTCTCGTTTCGGTGATCCGTACGCGCCCGGAATCGTGCCCTCCGCGGTCGTCGTGGAGCTCACGCACCTGGCCACGCTCTACCACGACGACGTCATGGACGAGGCGGACGTCCGCCGTGGCGTGGACAGCGCGAACGCCCGCTGGGGCAACTCCGTGGCCGTCCTGACGGGTGACTTCCTCTTCGCCCGCGCCTCGCACATCCTGGCGGACCTCGGGCCGGAGGCCGTACGCATCCAGGCCGAGGCGTTCGAGCGGCTGGTGACCGGTCAGATCCTGGAGACGGCAGGCCCGCGCGACGGGCGCGACCCGGTCGCCCACTACCTCGACGTCATCGCCGGCAAGACCGGCTCGCTGATCGCGGTCTCGGGCCGCTTCGGCGCGCTGATGTCCGGCGCCGACGAGTCGGTCGTCGACATCCTGACCCAGTACGGCGAGCGGCTCGGCACCGCCTTCCAGCTCGCCGACGACGTCCTCGACATCGCCTCCGAGTCGCGCGAGTCCGGCAAGACCCCGGGCACCGACCTGCGCGAGGGCATCCCGACCCTGCCCGTGCTGCGGCTGCGGGAGATGGCGGAGCGGGACCGGCGCGAGGACGACCTGGAGCTCGTCCGGCTCCTGGACGGCGACCTGAGCGACGACGCCCGGCACGCCGAGGTGCTCTCCCGGCTGAAGGTCCACCCCGCGCTGGAGCAGGCCCGCCGCGACACCGTCCAGTACGCCCAGGACGCCCGCGCCACGCTCGCCCCGCTGCCGGACTGCTTCGCGAAGTCGGCGCTGGAAGAGCTGTGCGACGCGGTGGTCCACCGCGCCGGGTAGCACTCGCGGGCGTCATACCTCTGGCAGAGGGCGAGGGCCCTCCTACCCCTACGGGACGGGGTGGGAGGGCCCTCGCCCTGTCATCCCACAGTCGTACGCGGAGTTGGCTCCTGGGACTGACGCCCCACCAGGGTCCGGTTTGGTCAGATAGACGTACCGACCGCACCGGACCGGGCGAAGACGGCGACGCTGTCGCCGCAGTGACCGCGAAGGCAGGCACTGACGTGACTCCGCTCCCCACACGAAGGAGGGGGCTTCCAACCCAAGGGTTGCGGTCCAGCCCGAACCGACCCCTTACGGGGTGTGACGAAGTTACCACTGATGGGAGTGAATGGGATGACCGCTCGCAAGGCCGCACGCTACGCGGTACCAGTCGCGGTGGCCGGAGTGGCCGCGGCGACCGTGGCGATGGTCCCGGCCTTCGCCAACGCCGGAGGCCCGGACCTGCCCAAGGTGACGGCGCAGCAGCTCATCGAGAAGGTCGCGGCCTCCGACGTGCAGCAGCTCTCCGGCACGGCGAAGCTCAGCACCGACCTGGGCCTGCCCACCATCGCCTCGGGCCTGCTGGGCGGCGGCGGGGTGACGGGCGGTTCCGCGAACCCGGAGGACAAGGTCGCGCAGCTGGCGAACGGCACGCACACCTTCCGCGTCGCGGCCGACGGCCCCGACCGCCAGAAGCTCACGTTCCTCGACGGCAAGAACGAGTACAGCCTCGTCCACAACGGCGACGACGTATGGGGATACGACTCCAAGTCCAACGAGGCCTTCCACGAGAAGAACGCCGGTCGGAGCGGTACGGAGCACAAGACGGGCGACCGGCTCGCGACGTCCCCGCAGCAGATCGCCCAGGACGTCCTGAAGGCCGCCGGCCCCACCACGGACATCAGCGTGGGCGACACCGCGCAGGTGGCCGGGCGGGACGCCTACCAGCTGGTGCTGAAGCCCAAGCAGAGCGGCTCCACGGTCGGCTCGGTCCAGATCTCGGTGGACGCCAAGAACGGCGTGCCGCTGCGCGTCCAGCTGCTGTCCAGCCAGGGCGGCAAGCCCATCGTCGACGCGGGCTTCACCCAGGTGGACTTCGCCAAGCCGGCCGCCGACACCTTCACCTTCACCCCGCCCAAGGGCGCCAAGGTGACCGAGGGCACGGATGACCACGGCAAGGCCGAAAGGGGCGACGAGCACTGGAAGGCGCTGGAGTCCTTCCCGGGCCTCGGCGGCCTGGTCGGTGGCGCGGACGGCAACGGCGAGGTGAAGGTCGTCGGCGAGGGCTGGGCCTCGGTCGCGCGGATCGACACGGGCGCCGGCGGCGCCGGCCAGGGCCTGAAGGACCTGGAGAACGACAAGAACGCCCCGAAGGAGGCCAAGCAGTTCCTGAACTCCCTCGGGGACAAGGTCTCCGGGAAGTTCGGCGAGGGCCGGGTCTTCTCCACCCGCCTGGTCAACGCGCTGATCACCGACGACGGCAAGGTCTACGTCGGCGCGGTCACCAAGGACCAGCTGGTCCGGACGGCCGACTCCGCCAAGTAGAGGTCCGCTGCGGCGACGCACTGCGAAGGGTGGCCCGGGACCTGTGTCCCCGGCCACCCTTCTGCCGTTCCACTCCTTCGCGCGGCACGGTCGCTGTACCGTGAAACGCATGTCGAGACACGTCACCATCCGCCTGGACGAAGAGTTCCACGAACGCCTCAAGGCGCGCGCGGCGGCCTTGGGGACGACGGTCACCGCACTGATCACCGAGGTCACCGAACGCGAACTCGACGAGGACCGGAAGAGCTTCCTGTCGGGCATCGAGGAGTTCTCCGACCACTGGGGCTACTTCCAGGAGCGGTTCGGCAATTGAAGATCACCATGGAGTGGGCCTGGACCGCCCTGGCCCATCATCTGCCGTCGGACCCCGCCGTATGGGATCCCTCCGGGGTGGCCGCCGCCGTCGCCCGGCACCAGAACGACCTCGTCCTGGTCCCCGAACAGCCCGCCCCCGACACCGCGTGGCGGGCAGCCGCGTTTCTGCACACCCTCGCCGTCTGCCCGGCGCTGGAATCCCCGATGAACGAGTTCTACGCCGCCGCCGCGACCCGCTCGTACCTGAGGGTGGCCGGCGCGAAGCAGCTGCCGACGCCGGAGGAGCTGGGGGACCTGGTCGAGGCCGCGAAGCTGGGCCGGGCGGACATCGCCGCGGTCGCGCAGCAGCTGCGCGCCCGCATCCAGGATCCGCTGCCCGCCTCGCTACGGGCGGGCACGGAGGACGCGTAGGACCATCGGCGGCTCGTCCGGGTGCGGCCGCCGCCGTCCGCGCACGTGGAGTGCGGGGCTGATGGCGGCGGCCTGTGGAGTACCGGACCGATCGCCGTGACTCAGAAGGTGATCTTCCAGCTGTTGATGTAGCCGACGTCCTGCGCCGCCACGTCCTTGACCTGGAGCTTCCAGATCCCGTTCGCCACCTCGCTGGAGGCGTTGACCGTGTAGGAGGCGATGACGTTGTCGGCCGAGTCCGAGTTGGAGTTCTTCAGCAGGTACGCCGTACCGTCCGGGGCGATCAGGCTGATGACCAGGTCACCGCGGTAGGTGTGGACGATGTTCACGTCGACCTTGGTGGTGGCGGGCGCGTTGCCCGCGACGCCGGAGACCGTGACCGGGGAATTCACCGCAGCGGCGGGGGAGTCCGGGATGCTGACGTCCGCCGTGTTCTCGAACGACGGGCCCGGCGGGACCGGGGTGGCCGTCCCGAGGTGCCAGACCGCGTAGGCGATGGCGTCGGAGTTGCGGTCCAGGGCGGTGTCGTTGATGTTCGCCGTGGTGTCGCAGGACGAGTGGTAGCAGCGGTCGAAGGCCTGACCGGCGGTGCCGCCCCACTTCTGCGCCTGGGCCGACGACTTGGTGTTGCTGGCGCCGGTGAACAGCCCGCCGACGGGTATGCCCACGTTCTTGAAGGACGCGTGGTCCGAGCGGCCGTCGCCCTCGGTCTCGATCTCGGTCGGCACGCCGAGGCCCGCGTAGTAGTTCTTGAAGGTCTGCTCGATCGTCGGGTCGTCGTCGTAGACGAAGTAGCCCGGGTTCGGCGAGCCGATCATGTCGAAGTTCAGGTAGCCGGCGAACTTCGCGCGCTCGGCGGTCGGCAGGCTGTTGACGTAGTACTTCGAGCCGACCAGACCCAGTTCCTCCGCGCCCCACCAGCCGAAACGCAGATGCTTCGTCGGCTGCAGACCGGCCCGCGAGACGGCCAGAGCGGTCTCCAGAACGGCGGCGCTGCCCGAGCCGTTGTCGTTGATGCCCGCGCCGGAGGACACCGAGTCCAGGTGCGCGCCGGACATCAGGACCGAGTTGGGGTCGCCACCCGGCCAGTCGGCGATCAGGTTGTAGCCGGTGGCGCTGTTGGAGGTGAAGGTCTGGAGGGTGGTGGTGAACCCGGCCGCGTCCAGCTTGGCCTTCACGTAGTCGATCGAGGCCTTGTAGCCGGCCCTGCCGTGGGCGCGGTTGCCGCCGTTGTTGGTGGCGATCGTCTGAAGCTGCGTCAGGTGCGCCTTGACGTTGGCCAGCGGGATGTCGGGCGGCGTCGGCGCCGCGGTGACCGCCGTGGGGGCGGCCAGTGCGGCGGGGGAGGTGGCGGCGAGCAGCCCCGCGACCGCGAGGGCGGTCACGGCGGCGAGACGCCGGGAGACGGACAGGCTCATGTGGGGGCTCCGGGATTCCGTATGGGGATATGACGGAACGTGCGGGAATTGCGCAGGTGAGCTGTAGTACGTCAGTGCGAGCCTGATGTTCAGTGAGGGGATGACTATCCGTCAAGACCACAATCCGGTCAGGGTGGTTCGGAAAACGGACGATCCCCGGCACGGATGGTCCGTACCGGGGATCGAGGGGGTATTGAGCGAGTTGTTACGCCGGTTCGCGGGTCGGCGCGGAAGGAGCGACGGGGGTGGTGGGGGCCGGATCCGCCGCCGGTTCCGCCGCGGGATCCGCCTCCGGGTCGGCCGCGGCCACCGGGGCGGAAGCGACCGCCGCGAGCCGTGCCCGGGAACGCCGGGCGGTCCGCAGGGCGTTCCAGGTCAGGATCGCCAGTGCGGCCCAGACCAGGGAGAAGCCCGCCCAGCGCTCGGGCGGCATCGCTTCGTGGAAGTACAGGACCCCGAGCCCGAACTGGAACACCGGAGCCATGTACTGGAGCAGCCCCAAGGTGGACAGCGGGACCCGGATCGCGGCCGCCCCGAAGCACACGAGCGGGATCGCGGTGACCAGGCCGGTCGCCGCGAGCAGCGCGGAATGGCCGACTCCCTGCGCGGTGAAGGTGGACTGCCCTACGGCGCCGAGCCACAGCAGGTAGCCGAGGGCGGGCAGGAACAGCAGCGCCGTCTCGGCGGTCAGCGACTCCAGCCCGCCCATGTCCAGCTTCTTCTTGATCAGCCCGTACGCGGCGAAGGAGAAGGCCAGCGTCAGCGAGATCCACGGCGGCCGCCCGTACCCGATGGCGAGCACCAGCACGGCGGCGAAGCCGATCCCAACGGCCACCCACTGGGCCCGGCGCAGCCGCTCCCCGAGGATCAGGACGCCGATGGCAATGGTGACCAGGGGGTTGATGAAGTAGCCGAGGCTGGCCTCGACGACCTGGCCGTTGTTGACCGCCCAGATGTACAGGCCCCAGTTCACGCTGATCACGGACGCCGCCAGCGCCGTCAGCGCCAGCTTGCGCGGCTGGCGCAGCAGCTCACGTATCCAGCTCCAGCGGCGCAGCGCGAGGAGGGCGACCCCGACCACGGCGAGCGACCAGACCATGCGGTGGGCGAGGATCTCGACCGCCCCCGACGGCTTGAGCAGGGGCCAGAAGAGGGGGACCAGCCCCCACATCCCGTATGCGCCGAATCCGTAGAGCAAACCCGTGCGCTGCTCGTTCTCCGCCTTCACGGGGCCTCCAGTGCGACTTCCAGCCAATTTCACAACTTCACGACGGTAGCGCCGCACGGGGGCAGATGTCATGCCCGTTAAGGCGAATACTCATGACATCTTCGAGGCTGTGGGGTGGAAGCCGGGCGGAGACCGCAGCCGTAGGTCAGGCCAGGGCGGCCGCGATGGCCTCGGTCACCGGCGTCGTCGGCCGCCCGATCAGCCGGGACAGGTCACCGCTCGTCGCCGCCAGCCGGCCGCGCGAGATCGCGGCGTCCACGTCGACGAGGATGGCCGCGAAGCCCTGCGGCACCCCGGCGCCGGTCAGGACCGCCAGGTGCGCGTCGGCCGGCACCGCGGCGTACGAGACGTCCTTGCCGGACTGCCGCGCCACCTCGGCGGCGTACTCGGCCAGCCCCCAGGCGGAGTCCCCGGAGAGCTCGTAGACCTGGTTCAGGTGACCGTCGCCAGTCAGCACCGCAGCGGCCGCGGCCGCGTAGTCGGCCCGCGCCGCGGAGGCGATCCTGCCCTCGCCCGCGCTGCTCACGACCGCGCCGTGCTCCAGGACGGAGGAGAGGTGCGCGGTGTAGTTCTCGTGGTACCAGCCGTTGCGCAGGAAGGTGTACGGGAGCCCGGAGTCGAGGATCGCCTGCTCCGTGACCTTGTGCTCGGCCGCCAGGTCGAAGTCCGCCTCCGGTCCGCCCAGGATGCTGGTGTAGGCCAGCTGTGCCACGCCCGCCGCGCGCGCGGCCTCGATCACGGCGGTGTGCTGCGGGATGCGGCGCCCGACCTCGTTGCCGGAGATCAGCAGCACCCGGTCGCCGGCCCGGAAAGCACCGGCCAGGCTCGCCGTGTCGTCGTAGTCGGCGATCCGTACGTCGATGCCGCGCGCGGCCAGGTCGGAGGCTTTCTCCTTGTTGCGTACGACGACGGCCACCTCGGTGGCGGGCACCCGGTTCAGCAGTTCCTCGATGACGAGGCGGCCGAGGGATCCGGTGGCTGCGGTGACGACGATGCTCATGGTGCGCTCTCCTGTTCGCGGAAGGTACTGCGGGCCCTGCACTGGCAGCATATGGAGAGCGCTAACTATTCGTAAGTACCCACTTCAAAGTAAGGTACTGGTATGGAAGTAAGTGTGCCACCCAGTGTGAAAGCGCCCATGTGTCCCTCGCGCGGGATCCTGGAGCACGTCACCAGCCGCTGGGGCGTCCTGGTGCTCGCCGCGCTCGTCGAGCGCTCTTACCGGTTCAGCGCGCTGCGCCGGGAGGTGGGCGGGGTCAGCGAGAAGATGCTCGCCCAGACCCTCCAGACGCTCGAGCGCGACGGGTTCGTCCTGCGCCACGCACATCCCGTCATCCCGCCGCACGTGGACTACTCGCTGACGGAGCTGGGCCGCGAGGCCGCCGAGCAGGTGTGGGCCCTCGCGCGCTGGACGGAGCGGCGCACCGGCGAGGTGCAGCGGGCCAGGGAGGCGTACGACGTGGCCCGGACCTCGTAGAGCGAGATCCGGGCCGCGGTCCGCGAGCGAGCCGTCCGTCTAGCCGCTGACGGTCCAGGTGTCGGTGCCGTGCAGGAGGGTGCTGAGGTCGCCCTTGCCGTGCTGCTCGACGGCGGTGTCGAGCTGGTCGGCCATGAGGGTGTCGTAGACGGGGCGTTCGGTGCTGCGGAAGACGCCGATGGGGGTGTGGTGGAGGGTGTC